>NZ_UBIZ01000384.1:0-13895 GCF_900465275.1 Parafrankia sp. Ea1.12
CCCAGGCCACCAAGCGCACCCGGCCCGCCGACGTCCCCCGGCCCACCAAGACCACCCGGGCCGCCAAGACCACCCGGGCCACTCAGACCGCCGAGACCGTTGAGACCGCCGGAACCGTTGAGACCGTCGCGGCCGCCGGGACCCGTCGGGTCCGGACCACCCGTCCCGGACTGCCCGTCGCCAGTGGCGTCATGGGCCTGCACGTCAGGGCCGGCGGACGGCCGGCCGGCGGGCTGCGCGGAGTACGGCGTGGTCATGGCAGACGATTGTGGACGGTGGGGACACGTTGTGCCGAACCGGCCCGGGGCTCCGGCCTGGCCGGCAGGTCCGCGACGGGGCGCCAGAACCGGCGCGGACCGGCGTCCGCGCGAGGGGTTGGCGGTGCTAGGACGATGTCCGCGGACAGCACGCTCACCCGGTCCACCGAGACGATCACGGGCTCGAGTGTGAGGTGCTTCACCCCGCCGATGTCATCCACGAGGCGGGCCAGCCGCAGGAGCAGATCCTCGAGCGCGGCGACGTCCACCGGCTCGGCGCCGCGGTAGCCGAACAGCAGCGGCGCCGCGCGCACCGAGCGGACAAGGCGCGCGGCGTCGGCGTCGGTCAGCGGGAGGATGTGGTGCACCCGGTCACCCAGCAGCTCGGTGGCCGGGCCGGCCAGCCCGAACGACACCAGCGGGCCGAACCGGGGATGCTGCTCGGCTCCGGCGACCACCGCGACCCCGCCGGGGACCATTCGCTGCGCGACGATCGGCGCGCCCGGCCCGAGCCGCTCGGCCAGCGAGCGCCACGCGGCGTGCACGGCCGCCGGGTCGGGCAGGTCCAGGCGCTGCCCCCCGAGGTCCGGCCGGTGCCGGTACCCGTCGGACAGCGCCTTGAGCACCACGGGCCAGCCGAGCAGGGCGGCGGCCTCGACCGCCTCATCAGCGCTGCCGACGACCCGGCGGGGCACCACCTCGATGCCGTAGCAGGCCAGGAGCTCGCCGGCCGCGCCATCGGTGAGGCGGCCGGTCGTCCCCGCCACGAGCCGGCGGGCCTCCTCGGCCCGCACCTGGGTGGCCGGCACCGCCCCGGAGGGCAGGGCCCGCCAGTGGGCGTAGCCGACAGCCCGGCGCAGCGCCGCGACCGCACCCTCGGGCGAGGGATAGGCCGGTATCGCGCCGAGCTCCGGCGACGCCTCCGTGGCCCGCACGGTCGCCAGCAGGGGCACCCGCACCAGCGGCGCGGCGGCGGCGGCGCCGATTCCCGCGGCCACGCCGACTCCCGCGGCCGCGAGGCCGGGCAGCGACGACGGCAGCCGCACCGCGATCACGAGCAGGGCGTCCACCTCGGCCGAGGCCGAGACGAGAGCGTCGCGGAACGCCTCGGCGGTGCTGCCGACCGGCAGCAGCACCTCCCGCACCGCGAGCCCGGCCGCGTCGGCCGCCCGGGCGGTGAACCGCACCAGGGCCCGCGAGTCGCCGACCACGGCGACCCGGTTGCCCCCCGGCAGCGGCTGGTTGGCGAGCAGCAGCGCCACGTCCAGGCCCTGCGAGACCCGGTCGACGCCGATCACCCCGGCCTGGCGCAGCAGGGCCTCGTCCAGCGGGGTGCGCTCGGAGAGCACGACCACGATCGGGGTGTCGCGGCCGAGCCGGCGCGCCAGCCGGGCGAACTTGCGCGGGTTCCCGAAGGTCTCCAGGTGCATCAGCGCCACACCCGTGGACGGGTCCGCCTCCCAGTACTGCAGGAGATCATTGCCGCTGACGTCCGCGCGGTCGCCCGCGGAGACGAAGACCGAGAACCCCAGCCGACGGCCCGCGGCGGCCTCCAGCAGCGCCCCGCCGAGCGGCCCGGACTGCGAGTAGCAGCCGATGCGGCCGGCCGGCGGCATCCGCTCGACCAGCGAGGCGTTCAGCCCCACCGCCGGGTTCTGGATGCCGAGGCTGGCCGGGCCGACCACCCGCATACCGTTCGCGCGGGCGTCGGAGGCGAGCCGCGCGTCGGCGGCGTCGTCCCGCTGGTCGGTCACCACGACCAGACCGCGCACGCCGTGCCGGCCGCAGGCGGCGACGACCGCCGGGATCACCTCCGCGGACACGCAGAGCACCGCGAGGTCGACGGGCCGCGGCGTGTCCTCCACCGAGGCGTACGCCCGGACCGAGGCGACGGCGCCCTCCCCCGCCGCGGCGGCCGGGTTGACCGGGTACACCGGGCCGTCGAAGCCGCCGGCGAGCAGGTTGCGCAGGACGATGTTGCCCAGCGAGGAGCGGTCCCGGCCGGCGCCGACGACCGCGATGGCCCTGGGGTGCAGCAGTCGGTTCATCGACGCGGCCTCGGCCCGGTGCTCCCGGGCGCGCATGACGTCCACCGAGCGGGCCGTCGGCGCGATGTCGAACGACAGCCGGACCCCGCCGGACTCCCAGGTGCGCGCCACGGTGTAGCCGGCGTCGAGGAACACCCGGATCATCTGCTGGTTCTCGCTGAGGACGTCGGCGTCGAAGCGGCGCACCCCGCGCTCGGCCGCGGCCGCGGCCAGGTGCTCCAGCAGCACCGAGCCGAGCCCGCGGCCCTGCTGGGCGTCCTCGACGAGGAAGGCGACCTCCGCGTCGGGCGCCGGACGGCCATCGGCGCCCCCGCGGCTTCCGGCAGCGTCAGGGGTGCCGGGGGTGCCGGGGGCGTTCGGTGGACCGGCCGCGTCGGCGGCAGAGCGGGGGCGGCCCTCCCAGTGCGCGAGGGCGACGATCTCGCCACTGATCAGCGCCACCAGGGCGCCGCGGACCCACTGATCGACGTTGGTCGTCCGGGCGATGTCCTCGTCGCTGAGCCCGCGCCGGACGTTGAAGTACCGGAAGTAGATCGTCCGCTGGGACAGCCGGGACCAGAACGGCCGCAGCAGCGCCCCGTCCGACGGCCGGATCGGACGGATGTGCGCCGTCCCGCCGTCCGACAGGATGACGTCGGCCTCCCAGTGGGCGGGGTAGTCGCGCGGCAGGCCAGGATCGGGGCCGGCGTTCACCGGTCCACGAGCGGGTCGAGCCCGTGCGGCGGGAGCACCGCGCTGCGGGTCTGCGCGACCGAGCGGTCCAGCGGGTCGTCGGGGTCGCCCTCGCCGGCGTCCCACGGGTGGTAGGCGGCCGGGGCGCCGTCGCCGAAGGTCGACGGCATCCCGGCGGCGCCGACCGAGTCGTGGCCCGTCGCCGCGCGGACCCGGGCCGGGGCCGCGGCGACCCACTCCTCGGGCAGCGCCCGGGCCGCGTCCAGCGGGGTGTGCGCGGCGATCGCGACGAGCTGCGTCCAGGCCCGCGGCACGACGGCGTCCAGGGCGTAGCCGCCGCCGCCGCAGGCCAGCCAGCGCCCGCCGCACACCTCGTGGGCCAGCTGGTGCAGCGCCTCGTAGGAGGCGCGCTGGCCGTCGAGGGAGAGCCGCAGGTCGGCCAGCGGGTCGAGCGCGTGCGTGTCGCACCCGTGCTGGGTGACCAGGACCTGCGGGCGGAACGCGCGCAGCATCACCGGGACCACCCCGGAGAACGCGCGCAGCCAGCCGGCGTCGCCCGTCCCGGGCGGCAGCGCAACGTTCACCGCCGTGCCCTCGGCGTCACCCGTGCCGACCTCCCGGGCGAAACCGGTGCCGGGGAACAGCGACCGCCCGCTCTGGTGCAGCGAGATCGTGAGCACCCGCGGATCGTCGTAGAAGGCCGCCTGGACGCCGTCGCCGTGGTGCACGTCGATGTCGACGTAGGCGACCCGGCTCGCGCCGGCGGACAGCAGCCAGGCGATCGCGACGGCCGGATCGTTGTAGACGCAGAACCCGCTGGCCGAGCCGCGCATCGCGTGGTGCAGGCCCCCGGCCAGCGACACCGCGTGCTGGTGGGTGCCCTTCCACACCGCCTCGGCGGCGGCGAGCGTCCCGCCGGTCACCAGCGCGGCGGCGGCGTGCATCCGGTCGAAGACCGGGTTGTCGGCGGTGCCCAGCCCGAAGCGGCCCGCCAGCAGCGACCCGGCCCGCGACCCCGACGACGCCACGCGCACCGCACTGAGATAGGCGGGGTCGTGGACGAGCTCGATCAGGTCGTCGCCGGCCATCCCCGCAGAGGCGACGGTGATCCCCGGGGCGTCGAGCAGGCCGACGGCGCCGGCGAGATCCATCGTCAGCGCGAGCCGCACCGGGTGCAGCGGATGGGTCGGGCCGAAGTCGTAGTCGAGCATCGCCCTGTCCCAGACGAGGAGGGCCTGCTCACCCGCTCCCGGCGCGGCCGGCGAGGTCTCGGTGTTCGCGGACGTGCTCACACGACGACGGTAGCTCCGCGCGACGCCCCGCACGACTGTCCTGACGACACCCGCTGTGGCCGGAACAACCGTCCCGGCCGCGTGAGCGGGGGCCGACGCCGGGCCGGCGCGCCGGCGACACTGTGGACGGACGTCCAACCCGGGACACATTAGGGTCAGATCACGTGGCCGCAGACGAAGGACCGAAACACGACGAACCACGCGATGGGCGGGACGGCGGTGCGGGCCCGAGCGGACCGGGTGGCCCCCCGCGTCGGGTCGGCGAGGGCACCGTGCTGTGGGAGCCCCCGCCGCGACGGGTTGCCGAGGCCTCGGTGACGAGGTACCGGGAGTGGCTGGCGGACGAACACCAGCTGCGCATCGCCGACTCCACCCGGCTACGACTGTGGGCCGAGGCCGAACCCGGCCGGTTCTGGGACTCGATCTGGGAGTTCTGCGCCGTCGAGGGTGACCGCGGCGACGGGCCGGCGCTGACCGGCGCGGCCGTGCCCGACGCCCGCTGGTTCCCGACGGCCCGGGTCAACTACGCGGAGAACGCGCTCACCCGGCACGGCCCGGCCCCGGCGATCATCGCTGTCCGGGAGGACGGCGCGACCGCGGTGGTGAGCTGGGACGAGCTGCGCCGGCAGGTGGCACGGGCCGCCGCCGGGCTGCGCCGGCTCGGGGTCAGGCCCGGCGACCGGGTCGGAGCGGTGCTGCCGAACACGGTGCACGCGGTGGTGGCGATGCTGGCGACGGCGAGCGTCGGGGCGGTGTGGGCGTCGTGCTCACCGGATCTCGAACCGGCCGCGCTCGCCGAGCGGTTCATCCAGATCACCCCGCGGGTGCTCATCGGCGTCGACGGGTACACCCGCGGCGGCCAGGGCTACGACGCGATCCCGCCGCTGGCCGACCTGGCCCGGCGCCTGCCCAACCTGGCGGCCACGGTGCTGGTGCCCTACCTGTCCGCCGACGCCTACCCGCGGGCGGCGAGCGCAGACCTGCCGGGCCTGCTCACCTGGGACGACCTGCTCGCCGCCGAGGCGGAGCCGGCCTTCACCCGGCTGCCGTTCGACGCGCCGCTGTGGATCCTGTTCGCCGACGAGATCGCCGGCCCGCCCAGGCCGGTCGTCCACGGGCACGGCGGGATCCTGCTGGAACACCTGAAGTCGCTGGTGCTGCACCTCGATCTCGGCCCGGACGACCGCTTCTGCTGGTACGGCACGACCAGCGGCATGATGTGGAACTACCAGGTCTCCGGGTTGCTCACCGGCGCGACGATCGTGCTCTACGACGGCAGCCCGAGCCACCCGGACGTGTCCATCCTGTGGCGGCTCGCCGAGGCGGTGGACGTCACCTGCCTGGGCGTCTCCGTGGCCCTCGTCGAGGCCTGCCGGCGGGTCGGGCTGGTGCCGGGCCGCGTCGCGGATCTCTCGCTGTTGCGCACGGTCGGTGCGTTCGGGGCCCCGTTCACCCCCGAGGCCGGTGCCTGGGTCTACGACACGGTGAGCCCGTCGGTGGCCTTCGTCGCCATGAGCGGCGGCACGGAGGTCTGCACCGCGCTGGTCACAGGGCTGCCGACCGACCCGGTGCGGGCCGGCGAGGCGGGCCGTGCGCTGGGGTGCGCGGTGGCCGTCGTGGACCCGTCCGGCCGGGAGGTGCCCGGTGGCGGTGCCGGGGAGCTGGTCGTCACCGCGCCGATGCCGTCGGCGCCCCTGTTCGTGTGGGGCGACCCGACCGGCTCGTGGCTGCTCCAGAAGCACCTGGCGAGGTTCCCGGGCTGGTGGTGGCAGGGCGAGCGCGCGCGGATGACGCAGGCCGGCGGGATCGCCGTCGACGGTCCGCTGGACGCCCTCGCCGCGCCCACCGGCGCACGCACCGCCGGCGCATAGGCAGGGCAGCGCAGGGACGCGCAGGCGGACGGCACAGGCAGGCAAAGGGAAAAGCCGGATCCTCGCCCTCAGGCGAAGATCCGGCCTCCGACCACCCCTGCCGGAGCGGGACCGTATGGCCCACACCCCGGGCGGTCATGGGTGCCGGCCCGCGATGCCGGCGCCCACACGACGACCTCGTCCCAGACGCCGGCTCCTCAGTCGAGGAACTCGCGCAGCCTTCCGGCCACGGCCGGCTTGCGCAGCTCCCGCAGCGTGTCCCGTTCGATCTGGCGGATGCGCTCACGGGTGAGCCCGAGCCGGTTGCCGACCTCGGCGAGGGTGTGCTGCTTCCCGTCGGCGAGCCCGAAACGCAGCCGCATGACCTCGCGCTCACGAGGGTTCAGCGCACCGAGGACGTTGTCGATCTCGTCCTGCATGGCGCCGTAGGAGGCGGCGTCGGCGGGCGACGTCGCGTCCGAGTCCTCGATGAAGTCGCCGAGCACGGAGTCGCCGTCGTCACCGACGGACGTCTCCAGGCTGACCGTGTCCTGCGCGTAGCGGCGCAGTTCGACGACCTGCTCGATCGGCATGTCCAGCTCGAGCGCGAGCTCCTCGTCCGTCGGCTCGCGGCCGAGGGTCGAGACAAGCTGGCGCTGCAGCCGGGTGATCTTGTTGATCTGCTCGACCACGTGCACCGGGATACGGATCGTGCGGGCCTGGTCGGCCAGCGCGCGGCCGATCGCCTGCCGGATCCACCAGGTGGCGTAGGTGGAGAACTTGTAGCCCTTCGCGTAGTCGAACTTCTCGACCGCGCGGATCAGACCCAGGTTCCCCTCCTGGACGAGGTCCAGCAGCGTCATACCCCGGCCGCTGTACTTCTTGGCGACCGACACCACCAGGCGCAGGTTGGCCGAGACCAGCTGCTGCTTGGCAGCCTGGCCGTCGGTGACCAGCACGCCGAGATCCCGGCGCAGGTCGTCGGCCAGGTCCTGGTCGGTGTCGAGCTTGTGCTCGGCGAACAGGCCCGCCTCGACGCGCTTGGAGAGCTCGACCTCCTGAGCGGCGTTGAGCAGCGGGACCTTGCCGATCTCCCGCAGGTACATGCGGACGAGGTCGGCGGTGCCGGCGTGGTCGGCGACCGTGCGGCCGGCGGCCGGAGCGCCGGGGGTGACGCGCTCCTCTTCCTCTTCTTCGACGAGGTCGATCCCGGCGGCACCCAGGCGGGAGATCAGCGCGGGCAGCAGCTCGACGCCGATGTCGGCGGCCTCGAGAGCCTCACGGAGCTCGGAACGGCTGAGCTCGCCGGTCTCGCGGCCACGCGCGATGAGTTCCGCGACGGCGGAGACATCGAGCTCGTCGAGCTCGTCGGGGACCGCGGCCAGCGTGCGGCTTGGAGTGTTACGGACAGGAGAAGCGGAGCGACGGGTACGCCGCGGGCGCGGGCGTGACTCGTCGGTGCGCTCGGCTAGTTCCAGGGCAGGCAGCGTCATCAGTGGCAGATCCGATGGTCGGTGCGGGTGGGTCGTCTAGTTGCTTGCACGAGAGGTAACGACTGAACAGACGCAACCATTCCCCGTGAAGGCACAGCCGGACGTCAGCGATCGCCGGGCCTACTGGGAAGTGTAGACCCCTGCCATCGGGCCGCTGAACCCGCTGTCGCGAAGACTACCTGGCAGATCGTGTGCTGTGGCGGGAACGAGCAACTATCTCGACGACGCGCGACGTTCACCCTCGACTATCGGTGACCTTTCACAACGGAGAGTGGTTGCCGTGACACCTTAGGGAGCGCAATCCAGAGATCGGCGTCACCTTCACCGTGTTCGCGCGAGGGTACGGCGCCTCGCACGGTCACGCGACGGACTCCTTCCTCGACCCGGCCGGACGGCGCGGGGACGAATCGGATTACCGGCAGACCACGGCACTACCCGGTGGGCGCCCCTTCACGCACCCCCATGTGGTCCGGTTCGCCGATGTGGCGCGGGCCACGAGAAGCGATGGCCCGTTGACGGGCGAGCCCGACTCGCCCACGGACCGGCGCGGCGGCGGCACACCCCGCGGCGAACGCGCGACGCACACCGACCGCACCACCCCTCGCACCATCTGCGCACACCGCGCGGCCCACGCCGAGCACCGCGCCCGTAACACCGGTCACGCCAGCCCCGACGCACACCCCGCTCGCCACCGAACGGGATTTCCTCCCGTGGCCGGCAAGCCCTCCCGGAGCCGCCCGCCACGCGGCCGACCGGCAGCGAAGATCTTTTCGCCAGCCGACCAATAATTACCCTACGTAGCGAACCGCGGATCGCCCCGGAACGACGCGAAGAAGTTCGGGACGTGCGTGGCGGGCCGGGCCCGACAGCCGCCGGCGGCCCGGACATGCCCTCCGAACCGGACTTTTTCCTGCGCCGCCGGCCCGGAAACCGCGCGGAGCACCAGCTCGGTAACCCCACGGCAACGGCATCCCGTTAGCCGGGCCACACCGGGCACCCCCACCAGGCGAGTACGCCGCGTGACCGCTACTCTCTCACGATGTCGGTCTCCCCGATGCCCGCGCCAGCCACATCCAGCTCCAACCCACCCGCCGCCACGCCCAGCACCGCGACCGGCGCCGCGCCCGCGACCGTGCCCGACAGCACGACCACCGCGGCGCCGCGGAGGACACAAGCGGACCATCCGGGCGTACCACCGTCAGTGGTGGGCACGGGCACCAACCGGCCACCCTCGGACCACGCGGCGGTCGCCTCGCCGGTCGCCCCCGCCGCACGCACCGGGAGCGCCGACCCGGCCGGCACCACCGATGTGAGCCCCATCACTGCCGGCGCCGGCGGTCCCGGTACCCACACCAACGGGCACGGCGGGCACGGCGGACCCGGCGCGGCCGTCGCACCGGTCGCACGGGTCGCACCCGACACAGTCGTCGCATCCGGCACAGTCGTCGCACCCGACACAGCGGTGGACGCCCGCGCGGGCGCCGCGTCGGGCGGGGCGATCTCGCCGCCGGCCGCGGAAATCCCCCTGTCGGCGGACATCGCCGCGGTGCGCGAGACGGCCGTGGCGGTGCTGCGCGCCAACGACCTTGGTGACATCACCCGGCCGTCGCCGACGCTCTACCCGCACCAGTGGCTGTGGGACAGCTGCTTCATCGCCATCGGCCTGCGCCACCTCGACCCGGCGCGTGCCGCCGCCGAGCTGCTCTCGCTGCTGCGCGGCCAGTGGCCCGGCGGCATGATCCCGCACGTGATCTTCGCCGAGACGACCGACTACTACCACGCGGGTCCGCAGCGCTGGCGCTGCGACCGGGTCTGCACGACCGCCGGCGGGGTCCAGTCGACCGGCGTCACCCAGCCGCCGATGATCGCCGAGGCGGCCGTGCGGGTGGGCCAGGCGATGAGCAGGGAGGACCGGGCCGACTTCTACCGGCGGCTCGCACCGGGCCTGGTGCGCTTCCACGAGTGGCTCTACCGCGAGCGCGACCCCGACGACACCGGCCTGGTGACGCTGGTCCACTCCTGGGAATCCGGGATGGACAACACCCCCACCTGGATGGAGATGACCAAGCCGGTCGCTCCCCGGGCGGTGCGCGCGCTGCGCCGGATCAACGGCGACGACGCGCTCGACGCCCTGCGCCGCGACTCCAAGGAGGTGCCACCGGACGAGCGGCTGACCTCGGCGGACCTGTTCACGCTCTACCGGATCGTCCGCGAGCTGCGCCGCAGCCGGTACGACTTCCGGACGATCCGCTCCACCTTCGTCCCGCTCGTGCAGGACGTGGCCTTCAACGCGATCCTGGCCCGGGCCAACGAGCATCTCGAGACGATCGCGGCCGAGGCCGGGGTGCGCATCCCGCGCTGGCTGTCCCGTTCGATGCGCCGGACCCGCTCGGCCCTTAACGAGCTGTGCTCGGACGGTGTCTACTACAGCCGGAACTTCCGCACCGGCGAGCTGCTGCGCCACCACACCATCGCCGGCTTCCTGCCGCTGTACGCGGGCGTGGTGCCGGAGTCCCAGGTGGACGACATGGTGGACACGCTCATGTCACCGCGGTACTGGGCCCAGTACGGCATCGCCAGCGTGCCGACCGACGACCCCGCCTTCCTGCCTCGCTGCTACTGGCAGGGCCCGGTGTGGGTCAACATGAACTGGCTGATCGCGGACGGCCTGGACCGCTACGGCCGGACCGAGGCCGCCGCCGCGATCCGCCGCAACACCCTCGACGTGATCGTGTCGTCGGGATCGATGTACGAGTACTACTCACCGCTCGACGGTTCCGGCGCCGGCAGCAACCGCTTCTCCTGGACGGCCGCCCTGCTGGTGGACATGCTCGACAACGGCGCCCGCCCGACCTCCCGGGCCCAGGCGGCCATCCCCACCACCCGCACCCCCGCCTGACGGACGGAACCCGGAGGCCGCTGACGGCCGCCGGCGAGGTGAGGTGTCCCAGCGACTCGATGTGCCGCTGGGACACCTCACTTCTGGCTACGGGAGAGGTCAGCTGCAACCGCTGGTGGAGCCGCACTGCTCGCAGACGTAGCAGCTGCCGGCCGGGCGCATGTGCACACCGCAGGTGAAGCAGAGCGGCGCGTCGACCACCGTCTGGGCGGTCAGCGAACCGCCCGGCATGGCCAGCCGCAGCTCCTGCACGACCAGCTCCGGCCCGCCGCCCACGCCCGGTCCGGCCGCCGCCGGTCCGGCCGCCGCCGGCGCTGACCCGGCCGGCGCCACACCGGCGCTGGCTGCCGGGGCCGAGCCGCCCTCGACCGGGGCGGACGCCCGCAGCGACTCGATGTCGATCTCCGGCTCCGCCGCCACGGCCGGGCCGCCGCCGGCCTGGTCGGACAGCCGCCGCGTCCGCTCCGAGGCGGACAGGATGCCCAGCTCCGCGCGCTGCTCCTCGGTCAGGTAGTCCAGGGCCAGCCGGCGGAACAGGTAGTCCATGATCGACTGGGCGATCCGCACGTCCGGGTCGTCGGTCATACCGGCCGGCTCGAACCGCATGTTGATGAACTTGCTGACGTAGGCCTCCAGCGGCACGCCGTACTGCAGCGCGATGGACACCGCGATCGAGAACGCGTCCATCACACCGGCGAGGGTGGAGCCCTGCTTGGACATCTTGATGAAGACCTCGCCGAGGCCGTCGTCCGGGTAGGAGCCGGCGGTCATGTACCCCTCGGCGCCACCGACGCTGAACGAGACGGTCTGCGACGGGCGTGTCTTCGGCAGCCTGCGGCGGACGGGCCGGTGCTCACCGGGCCCGGCCGGCCAGTGCGGGCCGGGAGCGCCGGGGCCGACCGCGGGCTGCGCCGCGGCCGCTCCGGCGGCGGCCCGGGCGGCCACGTCGGAGGCCACCCCGGCCGCCGCGTCGGCGTCCCGCTTCGCGCCCTTCACATCCGTCAGTGGCTGGCCGACCTTGCAGTTGTCCCGGTAGATCGCGAGGGCCTTGAGGCCGAGCCGCCATCCCTCGAGGTAGATCTCCTCGACCTCGGCGACGGTGGCCGTCGCCGGCATGTTCACCGTCTTGGAGATGGCGCCGGAGAGGAACGGCTGGACGGCGGCCATCATCCGGACGTGGCCCATCGGGCTGATCGCGCGGTCCCCGATGGCGCAGTCGAACACCTCGTAGTGCTCGGTGCGCAGGCCGGGGGCGTCGACGACGTGGCCGTGCTCGGCGATGTACTCGACGATCGCCTCGATCGTCTCCTCGGCGTATCCCAGCGCGCGCAGCGCCGCGGGCACCGTCTGGTTCACGATCTTCATGCTGGCCCCGCCGACCAGCTTCTTCATCTTCACCAGGGCCAGGTCCGGCTCGATCCCGGTGGTGTCGCAGTCCATCGCCAGGCCGATCGTCCCGGTCGGGGCCAGCAGGCTGACCTGGGCGTTGCGCCAGCCGTGCTTCTCCCCCACCGACAGCGCGCGCTCCCACTCCTTCGAGGCCGCGGTGATCAGGCGGGCCTCCTCCGCGTGCACGGTGCGCACGGCGTCGTTCGCCGCCGAGTGCTTGCGCACGACCCGCCGGTGGGCGTCGGCGTTGCGGGCGAAGCCGTCGTAGGCCCCGACGGTGCCGGCGAGCTCCGCCGAGCGGCGGTAGGCGGTGGCGGTCATCAGCGAGGTGATCGCGGCGGCGAGCGCCCGGCCCCCGTCGGAGTCGTACGCGCGGGCGCTGGCCATGAGCAGCGCGCCCAGGTTGGCGTACCCGATACCGAGCTGCCGGTACGCCCGGGTCACCTTGGTGATCTCCGGGGTCGGGAAGTCCGCGAAGCAGATCGAGATGTCCATCGCCGTGATGATCAGCTCGACGGACGCGACGAACGTCTCGGTGTCGAAGGTGCGGTCCGGCCGCAGGAACTTCATCAGGTTCAGCGAGGCCAGGTTGCAGCTCGAGTTGTCCAGGTGGACGTACTCCGAGCACGGGTTCGACGCGGAGATCCGGCCGGACTCCGGGCAGGTGTGCCAGTCGTTGATCGTGCCGTCGTACTGGATGCCCGGGTCGGCGCACTCCCAGGCGGCCTGGGAGATCGTGCGGAACAGCCCGCGGGCGTCCACCGACTCGATCACCCGGTTGTCGAGACGCGCCCGCAGGTCGAAGGACGTCCCGTCGACCACGGCGCGCATGAACTCGTCGTTGACCCGCACCGAGTTGTTGGCGTTCTGGTACTGCACCGAGGCGATGTCGCGCCCGCCGAGGTCCATGTCGAACCCGGCGTCGCGCAGCGCGCGGATCTTGTCCTCCTCACGCGCCTTGGTTTCGACGAACTCGACGACGTCGGGATGGTCGACGTCGAGGACGACCATCTTCGCCGCGCGCCGCGTCGCCCCGCCCGACTTGATGGTGCCCGCCGAGGCGTCGGCGCCGCGCATGAAACTGACCGGGCCGGACGCGGTGCCGCCGGAGGAGAGGAGCTCCTTCGAGGAGCGGATTCGGGAGAGGTTGAGACCGGCACCGGAGCCGCCCTTGAAGATCAGGCCCTCCTCCCGGTACCAGTTGAGGATCGACTCCATGGTGTCGTCCACTGCGAGGATGAAGCACGCCGACACCTGCTGCGGCGCGGCCGTCCCGACGTTGAACCAGACCGGGGAGTTGAAGCTGAAGACCTGGTGCAGCAGCATCCAGGTCAGCTCGTGCTCGAAGATCTCGGCGTCGCTCTCCGACGCGAAGTAGCCGTGCTCGCGGCCGGCCGCGCCGTAGCGGAGCACGACCCGGTCGATGAGCTGGCGCAGCGACGACTCCCGATCGGGCGAGCCGAGCGCGCCGCGGAAGTACTTGCTGGCGACGATGTTGGAGGCGTTGACCGACCAGGCGGTCGGGAACTCCACCCCACGTTGCTCGAAGTTGACCGATCCGTCCCGCCAGTTCGTCATGACGACGTCGCGGGACTCCCACTCCACCTCGTCGTAGGGGTGGACTCCAGGCGTGGTGCGAACCCGCCGGATCTTCAGCCCGGCCACCTTCGCGGCCGATCTGTTCCCCTTGCCGCGGGTCTCGGTCATAGCGCTCCTCGTGTTCGCGTTCGATGGGTTCAAACAGCGGCCACCGGACTTACGTGCCCGGATCAGGCCTGGTCAGGCATGGTCCGGGCAGGTCCGGCCCGGCGCCGGCAGTGCAGGGCGGGATGGCCGGATCAGCTGTTCCGCTGATCGGCCGGGGCGTGCGTGGGGTCTGGGACGGTATGTGGGGCCTGAGGCCGTGCCGGATCTGGCGGGCACGGCGGCGTATCCGAGGTGGCCGGTCCGGCTGGTGGCGCTCGATGCCCGTGGCCGCGCCGGACGGGATCGGGG
>NZ_UBIZ01000677.1:0-2095 GCF_900465275.1 Parafrankia sp. Ea1.12
CGGACAGCGATCTGTAGGGCCTGCCCGCCCACGCGGGCCGCTTGAGCCCGGTGCCGCGACGAGTGGCACGCCGGGTTCTGAAGGGGCGGGGGCGCAGCAACGCGCCCCCGCTACCTGACGACTGCGCCGTGACGCTGCGGCGGTTGTACTGCTTCTTCGTCCTGGAGGCCGGCTCCCGCACCGTCCACATCCTCGGAGTCACCGCCCACCCGGACGGCCCGTGGACCACCCAACAAGCCCGGAACCTCCTCATGGACCTCGGCGACCGGACGGCCGACTTCCAGTTCCTGGTCCGCGACCGGGCCGGGCAGTTCACCGCGTCGTTCGACGCGGTCCTCGCCGACGCCGGCATCACCGCCGTCAAGATCCCACCCCGAACCCCGCGGGCGAACGCCTACGCGGAACGGTTCGTCCACATGGTCCGGACCGAGGTCACCGACCGGATGCCGATCTTCGGCGAGTGGCACCTGCGCACGGTCCTGACCGCGTACGCACGGCACTACAACGGACGACGACCCCACCGCGGCCGCGACCTTCAACCACCACGGCCCGACCACCCCGTCGCCGACCTGGCCAGGGAACGGATCAAGCGCCAGCCTGTCCTCGGCGGCCTGATCAACGAATACGAACGAGCCACCTAAAACCCCAGGCCACCACCGGTGCCGAGTTCTGACACCCCACACGCCATCGCCCAGGCGAACGGACTACCTGTGCCGTGAGCGGGGACGGCGCTTGCTCAGTCCTGCCGGCCCTTGGGGGTCGGGTCCGCTGCCCACCACTGGTGGTCGAACCGGGCAGCCATGCCTGGTTCCCGGACGGTTCTCCCGGCCGAGCATGAGGCGGGGGCTCTCGCGTACTACGGGCGGATGCGGGGACGTGCAACCTCGACAGGACTGAGGAGGCGCCGTCCCCATGAGCATCGCTGTGCTCGTCATGACCGACGGTCGAGACGAGCACCTTGACCGCGCCGTGCAGTCGGCCAGCTGGCACCTCGGTGGACCCATCACGGAATGGTTCATGCACGACGACTCTGGCGACGATGACCACCGAGCCCAGCTCGCCAAGCGGTACCCGCAGTTCGTCCAGCTGGGTATCGGCCCGCGGCGCGGTTTCGGTGGCGCCATCAGCTGGGCCTGGAGCGTCCTCAGCATTAACCGGGCCCTCGACTTCGCCTTCTACGTCGAAGACGACTTCGTCTTCCACGTCGAAGACGACTTCATCTTCCATCAGCCCGTCGACCTAGGCGCCATGGCCGATGTGCTCACCAGCCGGCCCCACCTCGCCCAACTCGCACTCCGCCGACAGCCATGGAACGACGCCGAGCGGGCCGCCGGCGGGATCGTCGAGCAGCACCCCGACGACTACGTCGAGCAGACCGACGAGGACGGCAACGCCTGGCTCGAGCACCGCCGGTTCTTCACCACGAACCCGTGCCTGTACCCGCGGGAACTGTGCTCGGCCGGCTGGCCGGCTGGGCCCGACTCCGAGGGCCGGTTCGGCCTCCGACTACTCGAGCACGGCCTGCCCTGGGGTGTCTCCGGGGCGGACGTCCGCATGGGCTTCTGGGGCGCACGGGACAGCGGCGAATGGGTGGAACACATCGGCGTCCAGCGTGCTGGAACCGGCTACTGAAGGGGATGCCATGAAAAAGATCGCTCTCATTCTCGCTGTCATCGCAGCCTGCCTGGCCGTAGGCATCGTGGCGGCGCGAGCCAGACCACCGGCGTGCTCACCCTCTCCGTGACCCGCGCCGGCACCCAGCTCGCCACCGCCGACCCCGGGATCAGCTACACCGCCGGCGCCTGTGGGGCTCCAGAACCCCGATTCTGCCTGTGATCTGGTCTTTTGCGGTTGACAGGATCTTCCGCGTAAGTGGTCAGGCGTTGCGATATTCGTTGATCATGCCGTCGAGGATGCGTGTGCGACGGATGGTGGAATTCGACGTCGGGGCGACCACGGGTGGCGGGTCGGGTGGGTGCTGGCGGAGGGAGCGGTGGGGTCGGTGGGTGTTGAAATGCTTCGCGTAGCTGTCGAGGACCGATGTCAGGTGCCGTTCGGAGACGATTAGTAGTCTGTCGGTGCATTCGCGGTGGGC
>NZ_UBIZ01000515.1:0-1207 GCF_900465275.1 Parafrankia sp. Ea1.12
GGGCACACCGTCAGGGATGGGGGACGTTGACCGGTTCCTGGGGGTGATCCGTGATGGCACAGCTGGTACGGGCACGGCGGTTGACCGATGAGGAAGGGCAGCGGCTCCTACGCATCGTGCGCCGGGGGAAGCACGGCTCGATCCGGGTCCGCCGTGCTCTGGTCGTGATGGCATCGGCGAGCGGGACGACGGTACCCGCGATCGCCCGCCTCGTCGCCGCGGACGAGGACACGCCCCGGGGGGTGATCCACCGGTTCAACGAGATCGGCCTGGACTGTCTGGACCCTCGGTGGGCGGGAGGCCGTCCCCGCCTGATCAGTTCTGACGACGAGGCGTTCCTCGTCCAGACGGCCCGGACCCGCCCGGCGAGACTCGGGCAGCCGTTCACCCACTGGAGCCTGCGGAAACTGGCCGCCTACCTGGCCCACAACCCCGACCGCACCGTGACCGTCGGCCGGGAACGGCTCCGTCAACTCCTGCACGCCCACCGGATCTCGTTCCAGCGGACCCGGACCTGGAAGGAGTCCACCGACCCGGACAAGGACGCCAAACTCGACCGGATCGAATATCTGATCATGACGTGTCCGAACCGGTGTTTCGCGTTCGACCAGTTCGGTCCGCTCTCGATCCGCCCGGTCCACGGTGTCGGTTGGGCACCCGAGCGCCATCCGGATCGGCTGCCCGCGACCTACCATCGCACCCACGGGGTGCGCTACTTCCATGGCTGCTACTCCCTCGGTGACGATCAGCTCTGGGGTGTCACCCGTGTCCACAAGAGCGGTGAGAACACGCTGGCCGCGTTGAAGACGATCAGGGCTGCCCGTCCGGACAACGCCCCGATCTACGTGATCATGGACAACCTGTCCGCGAACAAGACCCCGACGATCCGCAGGTGGGCCGGGCGGAACAACGTGCAGCTGTGTCTCACCCCGACGAACGCGTCGTGGGTGAACCCGATCGAATCCCAGTTCGGACCGTTACGGACCTTCGCGATGGGGAACTCGAACCATCCCCACCACCCCGCGCTCGCCCGGAACCTGCAGGCCTACCTGCGCTGGCGCAACACCCACGCCCGCCACCCCACCGTCCTGGCCGCTCAACGCCGCGAACGCACCCGCGTCCGCTCCGAACGCCAACAACGCTGGGGCCGACCACGATCACACGCCGCCTGAACCGAACCAGAGAACATTCGTGGCCAGCGCACTAG
>NZ_UBIZ01000116.1:0-15062 GCF_900465275.1 Parafrankia sp. Ea1.12
GGTGGGGGGCACCTCGGCGGCGGGCCGGAGGTGCGCCCGCGGGCCGAGACCCGCGGGCGCGATGCCGGTGAACAGTCCGAACGCGGAACGCCTACCAGATGCGGACCCGGTCGGCCGGGTCCAGCCACAGCCCGTCGCCGGGCTCGGTGCCGAAGACGTCGTGGAACTCGTCGAGGTTGCGCACGATGTTGGCGCGCAGGTCCGGCGGGCTGTGCGGGTCGGTGGTGAGGTACTGCCGCTCGAGCTCGAGCCGGCGCTTGCTGCGCCACACGTAGGCCCAGTTCATGAACAGCCGACGTCGGTCCTCCCGCGACGGCTCGCCGCCCTGGGAGATGACGTAGGCCTGGTGGGCGATGGTCAGGCCGCCGAGGTCGCCGATGTTCTCGCCCACGGTGAGGGCGCCGTTCACCTTCTCGCCCGGCAGGTTGCGTGACTCGAACCCGTTGTACTGCTCGACCAGCGTCTTCGACTTCACCTCGAAGGCAGCCTTGTCGGCGGGCGTCCACCAGTCGTTGAGGTTGCCGGCGCCGTCGTACTGCGCGCCCTGGTCGTCGAAGCCGTGACCGACCTCGTGGCCGATCACCGCGCCGATGCCGCCGTAGTTCTCGGCCGGGTGGGCGTCGGGGCTGAAGAACGGCTTCTGGAGAATGGCGGCCGGGAAGCAGATCTCGTTGGTGCCCGGGTTGTAGTAGGCGTTGACGGTCTGCGGGAGCATGAACCACTCGTCGCGGTCCACCGGCGAGCCGATCTTGGCCAGCTCCCGATCGGTCTCGAACGCGGCGGCGGCGCGGGCGTTGCCCATCAGGTCGCCGCGGCGCACCGGCAGCGCCGAGTAGTCCCGGAACCGGTCGGGGTAGCCGATCTTCGGCCGGAACGTCTCGAGCTTCTCGTACGCCCGCTGCTTGGTCTCCTCCGTCATCCAGTCCAGCTGGGAGATCGACGAGCGGTAGGCCGCGAGCAGGTTCGCGACGAGGTCGTCCATCTGTGCCTTGGCGTGCGGCGGGAAGTGCCGGGCGACGTACTCCCTGCCGACGGACTCCCCGATCGCGCCCTCGACGAACGCCACCGCGCGCTTCCAGCGGGCCCGCAGCTCGGGCGTGCCGCTGAGCGTGCGGCCGTAGAAGTCGAAGTGGGTCTCGGTGAACACGTCGGGCAGGTAGGCCGCGGCCGAGCGCAGCACGCGGCTGACCAGCCAGTCGCGCCACACGTCGACCGGCGTGTCGGTCAGCACGGTCGACAGGTGCTCGAAGAACGACGGCTGCCGCACGCACGCCTCCGCCAGCGTCGCGTGCGGGCCGGTCAGCGACCCACCGAGACCGGTGACGTAGGCGTCCCAGTCGAACGCCGGGCAGAGCGCGGCCAGCTGTCCGCCCGTCATCAGGTTGTAGGTCTTCTGGACGTCGCGGGTCTCGGCCCGCTCCCAGTGGCCCTTCGCGAGCAGGGTTTCCACGTCGAGGATCCGCTGCGCGGCGCCCTCGGGGTCGGGGTGCCCGCCCAGCCCGAGCATCCGGGTCAGGTAGTCGACGTACTTCTGGCGGGTCTCGGCGAACTTGTCGTCGTGGTAATACGACTCGTCCGGCAGGCCGAGGCCGCCCTGGCGCAGGTGGAACAGGTAGCGGTCCGAGTTGCGGTCGTCGGTGTCGACGTAGGAGCCGAACAGTCCGGCGCCGCCGATCCGCTCGAGCTCGCCGAGGAACGCGGCGAGGCCGCGGACGTCGCTCAGCCCGCGCGCGCCGTCCAGCAGTGGCTGCACCGGGCCCAGTCCGAGCGCCTCGATCGCCTCGGTGTCCATGAAGGAGTTGTAGAGGTCGCCGATCTTCCGCGCGTCCTCGCCCTGGGTGGCCGGGTCCCGCGTGGCGAGGTCGGTGATGATGTCGCGGACCTGCCGCTCGGCGTCGTCGGCCAGCTGCACGAACGGGCCCCAGCTCGACCGGTCGGACGGGATCTCCGTCTCGGCGAGCCACCGGCCGTTCACGTGGCCGAACAGGTCGTCCTGCGGTCGGACGTCGAGGTCCATGCCCTCGCGGGCGTCGTCGAGGATGCTCACAGAACGGAAGTCTCCAATCGATTGCCGCCAGGCCATGGAGCAACGCCGAGCCGTCCAGCCCGTCCGGTGCACCCCCTCGACGGTATCTGCCCGCATGTAGGCATCCGTTCCGTTCGCGGACACCCGTTGTCGATCACGGGCGGTCGACGGGCCGCCCGTGATCAGGCGCTGTCGGGCTTGACAAATGACACCTTGTGGGTGTCATTATGGCCGGGCGCGCGATCTACGCCCGCTGCGCGGACAAGGCCCCACTGTTCCGGGCCGCGGTGCGGCACGCCACCGTTCGCCTGCTCCGCGACGGCCTCCGGCCCCGCCGATCTGATGGAGATGTCCTTGCCGCCTTACGCAGACCGGCCCGTCGTCGTCGTCACGGGCGCCAGCTCGGGGATAGGCCGGGCGACCGCCCGCACTCTCGCCGAGCAGGGCTGGCAGGTGATCGGCATCGGCCGCGATCCGGTACGCAGCGCCGCCGCCGAGGCCGAGATCGCCGCGGCGGCGCGCAAGGACGGCGGCTTCACGATGCTGCGCGGCGACTTCACCCTCATGGCGGACGTCCGGCGCGTGGCCGGCGAGATCCAGCACCTCACCCCGCGCCTCGACGTCCTCATCAACAACGCCGGCGGCGTGCGGGACCGGCAGATCATCAGCGCGGAGGGCACCGAGGCGACCTTCGCCGTCAACCACCTCGCCCCGTTCCTGCTGACCCGGGAGCTCACGCCCCTGCTGCGGGCGAGTGCGGCCAGCCTGCCCGCCGGATCGACGCGGGTGATCGCCGTGTCGTCGAGCGGCCACCGCGCGGTCGACGGGCTCGACTGGGACGACCTGCAGAGCCTCGGCGAGTTCCGTCCCGCCGTCGCCTACTGCCGGGCCAAGCTCGCCAACATCCTGTTCACCCGCGAGCTGGCCCGGCGGGCCGGGCCGGACGGGATCGTCGCCCAGGCCATGCATCCCGGCGTCGTGGCCAGCAACTTCAGCGCGCACGGCGACGCGGCGATGCGGGCGCACATGGCCGCGGCCGACACGGTGCCACCCGACGAACCGGCGGAGACGCTGGCCTGGCTGGCCACCGAGCCCGAAGGCGGCCGCACCGGCGGGCGCTACTTCCACCGCAGGGCGGAGGAGCTACCCGCCGAAGCCGCGCGGGACGATGCCGCCGCCGCCCGCCTCTGGACCGAGAGCGAGCGGCTGCTGGACGGGCTCGGCTTCCACTGATCCGTTTGATCCGTTTCCGCCTCCGTCGGTCTACCCTTGGTGGGCGGGCGTGGAAACCGTGGCGCTCCTGGAACAAAGATCAGAGCGTGTTGCCGCACAGGTCCGGCTCGACGACGAGGAACGCGTTGCCCGAGCCGTTGACCTGGACGAACGAGTAGCACGTGGTGGGCCGGCCCGCGCCCGTCCGGAAGCTGATCGGGCTGATCAGGCCACCGGCGTCGTAGCTGTTCTGGGCTCGCAGCCGGTCGATGAAGCCCTGACGCGTCGGGCAGGCGTCGGCGAGGCGCAGGCCCTCCAGGAATATGTCGGTGCTGATGTAGGCGAGCACCGAGCTGTCGTTCTCGGGCTGGGCGACCTGCGGCGCGTACCGGTTCATCGCCTCCAGGTAGGTCTGGATCGCCGGACCGCCGAGCTCCAGTGGCCGGTAGACGAGCGGCACGGTGATTCCCGCCGCCTGTGCGCCGAAGGTCTCCAGGAGCCTCTTGTCGTAGCCGTTGCCGGAAAGGACGACCTTCGGCGGGTGGCCGGCCTGCCGTAGTGTGCTCAGGATGCCGACGAGGCTGTCCGGCGGGATGAGGCCGATGACCGTGTCCGCCTTCGCCGCGACGATCCTGGATGCCGCCGCGGCCGGGTTGTCGACGTTCGGGGTGAAGTTCACCGTGTCGACCACGGGTATTCCGCTGGCGGCGAGGCTGCGCGCGTACTTGTCGGCGGTATCCGAAATGCCCGCGGACAGCGCGGGCTGCAGGGTCACCGCGCGCCGGCCCCCCTGGGAACGCACGAACTGGCCCTGGGTGTCGACGGCGACGCCGGTCACATAGGTGAAGGCGAACATGTTCCGCATCGTCGACCAGACCTGCTCGTGGGCCAGGCCCGTCACGGGAACTCCCCGGTCGGCGAGGTAGCGCGCGCTTCCTGAGGCCGCGACGGACAGCTCGATGAGACCGAAGACGTTCTGGTGCTCGACAAGGTCGCGGGCGCCCATCGCGTTCTCCGTGGCGGACCCCTTGTCGTCGCGCCACTGGTAGACGACCTTGCGGCCGTGCACGCCCCCGGCCGCGTTCACCTCACCGATGCGGGCGTCGATCCCGCCCCGGACGGCGTCGGAACGCTCCGCGGCCGGCCCGGTGTCCGGGTACAGCACACCGAGATCGATCTGCTGGGCGCCCACACCCGGTGTGGCGCAGCCGGTCGCCGCGCTGGCCTCGGGCGACGAACAGCCGGCGAGGAGACCCGCCGCGCCGACGGAAACCGCGGCCAGCACCGAGCACAACGTTCGACGACGGGAGAACATCGGGCCCCCTGGATGATGGTCTCGAAAGAAAAACGGGATCGGGAAGTTTCGCGTGTCACACGCGCCGTGAACGTGGCATCCCGGTCACTGGTGAATCTTCCGTGGAGCGCTGCCTCTGAACGGTGATCCGTCCGCCGGCCGTCTGAATGGTCGGCAGGTGCGCCCCGACGATACCAAGACAGGCGGCCTTGTCTGCGGTCAGTTGGTCCGCGCGGGACCAGACGGCTGTGCCGTGGATCTCAGGTTTCGAGTTCGTAGTCTCCGCTTTTCCTTTGATTCATCGGGAGGTCATTTGCGCGTGCCAAAAGAACACCTCGCCGTGCTACCCGCGCCACCGCTCGGTGCGATATCCGATGCGTGCGGCGCCCCCGTTCGCCGGCGGCCGGACGGCCGGACGGCGGCCTTCGGGTACGTGTCGTCCCGCGGGGGCTCCGCGGCTCCAGCGGCCGCGTCGAGGTCCCCGGCACCGGACAGTGCGATGCGTTCGACAGCGCCACGCTGGGTCACGTTCACTTCCGCGCGCGACCAGTCGGCCTCCACCGGAACACGGTGCGGGGCCTGGCGCATCGACCTGGTGCGCGGAAGGACATGAGCCGGGCAGCAGATGTGGCGCCGGCACGTGGAGAACCGGGAAGCTGACCGTGTCCCAAAGATCGCGGTCCAGGGTGTTGGCATCGGCGCAGGGAGCACTCATGTGGGAGCGGGAGCAGATGTTCGTCGGAGGCGCATGGGTCGCGCCGAGCACCGACAGCAGGATCGAGGTGACCTCGCCGCACACCGAGAAGCTGATCGGTCGCGTCGCCGCGGCGAGCACGGAGGACGTCGACCGCGCCGTCGCCGCGGCGCGGCGGGCCTTTGACGAGGGGCCGTGGCCGCGGACCGATCCGGCCGAGCGGGTCGAGGTGATCCGGCGGCTGGCCACGCTCTACCGCGGGCATCGCGACGAGCTGGCCGAGCTCATCACCGCCGAGCTGGGCGCGCCGATCTCGTTCGCCAGGCGCGCGCAGGTCGCCCTGCCCGGGGCGCTGATGACCGCGCTGGCCGACACGGCGGCCGGCTACTCCTGGCAGGAGAAGCGGCCAGGCGTATACGGCCAGGACATCATCCTGCGCAAGGAGCCCGTGGGCGTCGTCGCCGCGGTGGTCCCCTGGAACATGCCGCAGTTCCTGACCGTCACCAAGGTCGTCCCGGCGCTACTCGCCGGCTGCACCGTCGTGCTCAAGCCGGCGCCCGAGTCGTCGCTCGACGCGCTGTTCTTCGCCGACCTGCTCGACCAGGTCGGCCTGCCGCCGGGCGTCGTCAACGTCATCCCCGCCGACCGTGAGGTGAGCGCCTACCTCGTCGCCCACCCCGGCATCGACAAGGTCTCCTTCACCGGCTCGACGGCGGCCGGCCGGCAGGTGGCGGCGGCATGCGCTCCCAACCTCACCAAGGTCAGCCTCGAGCTCGGGGGAAAGTCGGCGGCCATCGCTTTGGACGACGCCGACCCGGCCACCGTGGCGCGCGCCGTCCGCCTCTCGGGCATGGGCATGGCCGGGCAGATCTGCAACTCCCTCACCCGGGTACTCGTGCCCACGAGCCGCGTCGGCGACTACGCCGATGCGCTCGCGGCAACCCTGTCGGCCATCAGAATCGGCGATCCGGCCGATCCCGCGACCGAGATGGGCCCGCTCGTGGCCAGGCGCCAGCAGGAACGGGTCCGCCGGTACATCGACATCGGCGTGCGGGAGGGCGCCCGGCTCGTCGTCGGCGGCACCGATCTGCCCGACGGGATCGATCGTGGATGGTACGTGCGACCGACCGTCTTCAGTGAGGTGGACAACTCGATGACGATCGCCCGGGAGGAGATCTTCGGCCCGGTGCTCGTCGTCATCCCCTACGGCGACGAGGACGAGGCCGTTCGCATCGCCAACGACTCGGAGTACGGCCTGGCCGGCTCCGTGTTCACCGCGGACACCGAGCATGGGCTCGAGGTGGCGGGCCGGGTCCGGGCCGGTACCTTCGGCGTGAACCAGGGCTACTCCATGGACCCCGCGGCTCCCTTCGGGGGAGTGAAGGCCAGCGGCTACGGCCGCGAGCTCGGCCGTGAGGGCCTTGAGGGCTACCTCGACGTCAAATCGATCTCCGTCGCCACCGCGTAGCGGGTTCTACCCGAGCATCGGCCGCAGCCGGGGATTGAGCTGAGCGCCGGCGGCCCGGCCGGGCACGGTGCACCGGATTTTCCGCCTGTATATCAGGGGAAAATCTCGCTTCCGGTCAGGCTGGGGGGGCACTGGCAGTGCCCCCCCAGCAGCGGTGGGTACCGATGTTGGATGAGCACATGGAGTACACCCGGCTGGGATCATCAGGATTGAAGGTCAGTCGCATAGCGCTCGGCTGCATGAGCTTTGGCAAGCCCAACACCGGGCGGGACTGGGCGCTCGACACGGATGCGGCGGAGCCGATCTTCCGGCAGGCCGTCGAGCTCGGCATCACGCTTTGGGACGGTGATGTGAGCAGACTCGTGGGTCGTCCAATCCGACGACCGACGGATCGGGCAGGCCCCTTTTCCTGGACATCGACCTCAGCGACAAGGAAGTAGCCGCGCTCGAGGATAACTACTCTCCACGTCGGCCTACCTACTGCGGGTCGAAGTCTGGTTACTGATCCCGCGGGCGACCTGACCCTATGGCATCGACGCGTCGTCCGCCGCCCTGGCCCCGGTCGATGTCTACCGGATCGTGGAAGCCGACCCGTATCCCGCGAGCTATATCGCCACCGTCCAGCGCAACGTGCGGGAAATCGGGCAGCCGCCCGGCGTGGACGTCAACGAGCTCGTCATCTGCCCGGCCAGTGCGCGCGGATCGAGCGGTACGTCACCGCGTCCACGACCTGCCCGCCGGGTGGTCACCACCGACTTCGATGATCCCGGCGCGACCCGCGGCGGCCACGAATGCCTCACCCCCGCAGAAGCCCACCTCCTGGCCGGGATGCTGATCCGCGCCGCGACAACCTTCAAAGCCGCAGAGAACCGGGAAAAGGCTGTCCCACCTAGCCGGACAACGTCCGGCGACGAAGACGGCCCCGGCCAAGCCACCTCTGCACTCGGGGCGCCGTAAAGGAAAGGCCCGTCGCCTCCTCACCGCCCCGGCCGGGCTTGCTGTCCCTGGCCGCCTTCTGATCCCCGCCGGGCCTGCGCCGATCCACAGGTGGTTCGGGTTCGGCGGTTCCACCATACCGTCGTCGTGACGATACGTGCCTGAAATCCCCCTTCAGTGCAGCCCACGAGTTCGCGACGCGGTCGAGGTGATGTTCGACGCTCAGTGGACTTCGGGTGAGGCGACCGCCTGCGGACCGAAACCCCACGTTCCGATGCGCTGATGGCCCAGATCGTCGTCGACACGCGGGTAGCAGGGTTGCCGGGGTGGCCGGAGATTCACTGGCTACCATCGCGCGGTGCTGGTCCTGGACCTTCGCTCGAACAAGGAGTCAAATGGATATCAGGAGATACTCGAGAAGCGTGTTTCTTACCGGCGGACTGTCCGCGGCAGCCCTGCTGTTGGCGACTCCCGCGTCGGCGAGCACTGTTTCCGTAAATCCGTCGCAGGAGGGGAAGAAGGGTGCGAGATCGGCTGCGGCTCCAATTTGCTGGGGAAGCGGTGTCGGATCGGCCGGGAACACCGGAAACGGTGTGACGTGCTATCAGCTCGGTCCCGCTGATGAAGCCACGACGGCGGCGTGGTTGCAGTCGCAGGCCGGCCCATGCCTCGTGGATCTGGCCGGTGGGGCGGTGGACTCGGACGGGGACGACCTGTTCGAGGACGACCTGTTCGAGGACGACTGGTTCAATGAAAAGCGGACGGTCAACCTGATCATCGGAAGTCTCACGATCGGTGGCCTTGGGCCGACTGTGGGCGGCACCGGAATCGTCGGTGGAACGGGGAACACGGCCGGCGGTACGACTGCCGCATTCGGGGGGATCGCCGCGGGCGGGCCCACCGTCGGGGCCGGTAACTCCGGCAATATCGGGGGAACCACGATCAACGCCCCGGCCGCCGCCGACACGGCCGCTGTCGCAGGTCCTCGACCGGTGATCGTCGTGTCTGGTCCGCAGTGTTCGGTCAGCTCGACTGGATCCGGTCAGGCGCCCACCACGGGCCTTCAGGATCAGCAGGGCGCTACGGAAGACGAGTGGGCGATCCTCGAGGACAACGACCCGACCGAATGGGAGATCTCCCTTCCTGAGCTGTGAAGGGGTGCTACTCGAGGATCCCGCTAGGGCGTGTATCCAGTTGTGATCTATCTGTGGGATTCGCTCTCGTGGTGGGGTCTGATCCGGTAGATCGTTCTGCATGACGCGGGGGCGGCCCGGAGGAACAAGGCGGGCAGAACGGCGGAGACGATCCCGAGCGGGAGGAGCGACGACGTGTCCGGCGCCGGCGTGGACTCCGGCTGAAAGCTGCCTTACTCGGACGATCGAGGAGCGGGCAGACCAGCAAGGTCCACCTCGCCGCCGACCGCAGGTGCCGCCCGTTGGCGTTCGTCCTGACCGCGGGGCAGGCCGCGGACAGCCCGCAGTTCATCCCCGTGCTGACGAAGGTACGGGTCCCCGGGGCGCGTCGGCCGTCCCCGCGCCCGCCCCGACGCGGTCGCCGGGGACAAGGCTTACGCGTCCCGCAGCAACCATCCCTACCTGCGGAAACGCCACATCAGGCAGTCATCCCGGAGAAGAGGGATCAGGCCGCCAACCGGAAGAAGAAGGGCAGCAAGGGCGGCCGGCCCGTCAGCCACGACACCGATCTCTACACGGAGCGGAACACCGTCGAGCGCCTGATCAACAAGCTGAAGGCCTGGCGAGGTATCGCCACCGGCTATGACAAGACCCCGCAGAGCTATCTCGCCGGCCTCCCGACGCACGGCTACCGGGAGGCGCCGGGCGGCAGCTCTTGCTGCTCGACCAGGATGCGACTACCGTCGCGTGTTGATGTTGGTGTCAGGTTGTGCCGGATCTCCCAACTGACGGCGTGCTCCGCGGACGTCGGCGCCGCCGGGGCGTGTGAACGGTGAGGTGGCCCCCTTGCGCAGTCGATGCCGCCGGAGCGGAGAGCGGGACAAGTGATGGCGGAGCCCGGGAATGCCTACCCGAGGCCGATGCCGAGGATGCCGGTCACGGGCGAGTCGAGCGAGGCTCATCTGTCACCGGCGCGGCCGATCCGGTTCAACACCGGCCCGGGCCGGATCTCCGACCTCTCGGCGCTCCGGGAGGCCGGGCAGGCCATCGAGCGTCTCGGCTATTCGACCTTCGCTCTCGCCGACCATTTCATGATCCGGTACGCTCCGCTGATCGCGCTCCAGGCGGTCGCCGACGCGACCAGCGCGCTGCGGCTGACCCAGACTGTCCTCAACCAGGATCTACGGCATCCCGCCGTCCTCGCCAAGGAGCTCGCCACCCTGGACGTGCTGTCCCAGGGGCGTCTGCAGGTGGGGCTCGGCGCGGGATGGATGCAGGCCGAGTACCAACAGGCCGGCATCCGGTACGACCCGGCCGCCGCGCGGATCGCGCGGCTCGAGGAAGTGGTCATCATCCTGAAAGGCCTGTTCGGAGACGCTCCGTTCAGCTACTCAGGCGCGAACTTCACGATTGATGCTCTTCGTGGCACCCCACGACCTCTGCAGCGCCCGCACCCGCCGATCATGATCGGCGGCGGCGGTCGCAAACTGCTCTCGGTCGCCGGGCGCCACGCCGACATCGTGCAGATCATGCCCCGGCTTCCGCAGGAGGTCCGGCCGGCCGAACCGCACCCGTTCAGCGGCGAGGCCTACGAGGAGAGAATCGGCTGGGTCCGCGCTGCCGCCGGGGATCGCTTCGGCGACATCGAGCTGGGAGCCCAACTGCTGAACGTGACGATCACCGATGATCCGGAAGCGGCGTTTGAGACCTGCTTTCAGAGCTTTGGCCGGCAGGTCCGAGGATCGTCCGGGGGCGCTGTCCCGTCGCGAGCGGACCTCGGCTCGTCGCCGATGGTCGCCATCGGTTCGCTGGACGACGTCTGCCGGAAAATCCTGGACGTCCGTGACCGGTTCGGGATCAGTTACTTCACAACGCCGCTCGGTGCGAGCCCCGAATCCTTCGCACCGGTCGTGGAACGGCTGGCGGACGCGCCAGCCGGCGCCGCGGCATGACTCCGGCGGAAGCCATCGGCCCTTCGGTCCTGCGGCGCGAGCCGGCGGAACAGGCAGCGGCGCAGGCGGCGGCGCAGGTAAAGGCCTGACCGTCGGACCGGGCCCTGCGCAAGCCGTGGGGCCAGGAGCGGCGAAAGCCGCGCGCGGGCAGCCGAGATCAGGCCCCACGCTGTGGCGGGGAGATCCGCGCCGCCCACACACCGGACCCGACGAGCCGCTCCGCCTCGTCGCGGATGACCTGGCCGACCTTCGTCGCGAAACCACGCGGCAGTTCCAGGTGGGACGTGGTGCCGGTGCCCAGCCGTTGCGTGAGTGCGGGATTGCGAAGCGGGGCGTAGCACAGCCTTTTGTTCTCGATGTCGGTAGCGCAGGCGGAAAGCGGGAGAATGCCGTATCCGCGGCCTGCGGCGATGAGATCCTTTGCCACCTGAAGCGAGTCGGTCGTGAATCTGGACGTCAGTTTCAGCTTGAGCTTCAGCGCCGTGTTCTCGAGACTGTTGCGGATTCCGGTCTGGGAGGCCGGCAGAACGAGCGGGCAGTCGGTGAGCTCGGCGAATCCGATCGCCCGGTCAGGCGTGAGGTCCGATGCGGCGCCCCCGACAACGACAAGATCCTCCACCAGTAGCTCCTCCTGGAACAGTCGACCGTCCAGGACAGGATGGATCACCGCGATATCGACGGAGCCCTTCAACATGCCGTCGACGAGTTCGTCGGTACTCCCGACGCGCACCTGGAAGTCGACTTTGGGAAAAACCATGCTCAGGCTGTCCAGTAACGGTGCGGCCAGCACACAGGCGGCGGTCGTCGGCAGGCCGATATTCAGCGCCCGCTCGACTCGCGCCAGACGGGACCCGACGTATCGCATAGCGAGCTCCAGCTGACGCAGCGGCGCCGTCGTGGTGGCGCGCAGCCGTTCTCCCTCTTCTGTCAGTTGCACACCGCGAGCTGTTCGCCGGAACAGCGTGACGCCGAGGTCCTCCTCGAGGAGTCGGACCTGACGGCTCAGCGCGGGTTGAGCGATCCCCAGCACGCTCGCGGCGCGATTGATCGATCCTTCGTCGGCGACTTGTAAGAAGTACCTGAGGCGATGTGTGTCCATGGCGCGCATGCTACACCAGTCATGCCGAACCGGTATACCCAGGCGTCGAAATTTGTATTGGCATGCTCCGGCGGCATGGCCGTAACATCCTTGGAACCAGACGAGATGGTGCGCCTTGCTGTGCTGGATAAAACTTTTTTTGGGTCGGCGATAGGGGATCTCATGGATTCGGATACGCAGTACCTGACTCAGGCGCTGGGGCTGGACCGGCTGCCCACCCATATCATCGACAAGCGGGTAAGTGAGCTGCTGGACCTGAGTGGCCAGAAGGCGATTGTCATCGGTGCGGGGGGTGACGGATTAGGTCATGCGATCGCCAATCGGCTGGCTGGTTCCGGTGCCGATATCGCACTGGTCGGCCGGACCTTCGAGAAGGTCGAGCGGCGCGCGGGGGAGATCGCGAAGCGCTGGGGCGTGAAGACCGTTCCGATCCGCGCGGACATGTCGGACTGGGACCAGGTCCATCGGGCGGTGCGGGAGAGCCGGGAGGCGCTCGGCGGTCTGGACATCATGGTGAACAACCCGGTCATGGTGGCCGCCGGGGCCTTCGAGAAGCACACGAAGGAAGAGATCGACCGGACCGTCCTGGGCAGCCTGACCATGATGATGTACGGCGCCCACGCGGCGCTGGAGTACCTGCTGCCCCAGGGCTCAGGGAAGATCATCAACATCGGGGCGGTGGGTGGGCGAATTCAGCAGCCCGGCCTGACGGTCTACTGCTCGTGCAAGGCTGGGGTCATCGGTTTCACCCGTAATCTCGCGCACGAGGTCGCGTCCCGTGGCGTCAACGTGCTTGGTGTGGCTCCGGGTATCATGATCAAGTCTGAGATGAAGGCGATGCTCTTCGAGCCGCAGAACGAGGCGCAGCTCGCGGGCCGGAAGTCCATCATCGATGCGCTGAAGAACCAGGTGCAGCTGGGCCGGGTCTGCCTGCCGGAAGAGGTCGCCAACATGGTCGCGTACCTCTGCTCGGAGGCCGCCGACTACATGTGTGGTCAGACCATCGACGTCGCGGGCGGTCAGTGGATGGGGTGATCTGATCGCTGGGCGATTGGAAGGGATGTGCTGTCGTCGCGCCAGGGGCGCGGCCGATGATCCTGGCGCGACGACACGCGGGGGAATGGCTTTTCAGTACCAGAGTGCGGGAGCAGTGAGATGCGCGGACTGGCGGACAAGGTCTTCATCGTGGCGGGCGGGGCCACCGGAATCGGTGCCGGGGCGGCAAAGAGGCTCGGCGAGGAGAGTGCCAAGGTAGTAGTTGGCGACATCAACCTCGCCGGAGCGCAGAGCACCGTCAGCGAGATAAACGAGGCCGGTGGCAGCGCGGTCGCTGTCCACTTCGACCTCGCCGACGAGCACTCGGTCAATGAGATGGTCGATACGACGCTGGAGAAGTTCGGTGCCGTCCACGGCCTGTTCAACGTCGGCGCGGACCTGTCGCCCGGCAACCTCGGGCGGGACAAGTCGGTACTGGACACCGATCTCGACGTGTGGCATCGAACACTGGACGTCAACGTGGTCGGGTTCGTGCGGACCATTCGTGCCGTCCTGCCTCATCTGCTCGCGAACGGTGGCGGTGGCATCGTCAACACCTCGTCCGGTGCGGCGGTCAGCGCAGGCGACCGTCTCCGGCCCGCTTATGCGGCCTCGAAATCGGCGGTCAATGCGCTCACGCGGCACGTCGCCGGGAACTGGGGATCCAGGGGCGTGCGCTGCAACGGGGTGATGCCGGGTCTGGTGATGGGCGAGACGCAGGAGGTCCAGAACGACGTCGCGCTCCAGGAGAGGTTCCTGAAAGAGGTCCCCACCACCCGGCTGGGCCGCCCGAGCGATCTGGCCGCCGTCGTGTCCTTCCTGCTCTCGGACGACGCCGAATGGATCAACGGTCAGGTCTGGGCGATCGACGGCGGCGCCAACATGCGTGCCTGACGAACGACCCGGCATCCGGCCTGGGCCGCCTGGGCACTCGTCGACGCCGACCTGGCCGAGTAGGGGGGTCAGAACCCCGGGCGTGCGAGGAACGGCGGTGACTATTAGGTCAGTGTTCTACCTGTTGTTCATTGACCGCCGCGTATCTCCGACCGTAGTTTTCCGACGCCAGATTCCGTCCGACATCTGCCGATGCGGAGTACCGATGCGTCTGTTTCCCCGCCCGCACCGCGCCGTCCGGCTGGCAGATCGCCGGCTTCCACGGCCGCGCCGGGACGGAGACCGACAAGCTCGGCGTGATCTACACCAGGCGCTGAGACCAGGCGGTGAACAGCGGGGCCGGGCCGGGCTTGTCGGCCCCGGCGGGGCGCCCCTGGCGCCCCTGCCGGCACGCCTCCTCCGTGCCGGTCGAGGTCCGCCCCACCTGCCTGGCTGCCCCACCTGCCCGGCCCTCGACTCGTCCGGGAACCATCCCGTGATCCGAGAAGGGGTGTCCTGCAAGATCGGAATGGTCGCGGTCCGCGCTGCGTATGATTCCCGTGATGGAACCCGGCCGAACGCGTACCCCGCCCCGCCAGCGGGCGACGCTTGTGAACACCAGGTCACGGGAGAGTCGTCTGGCCCTCACTCGCGCCGCCCTTCGTCTTTGGAGCGAGGGTGACTTCGATGCGGCGTACGAAGCGAGCACCGTGGCTGATATCGCTCACGCAGCCGGGGTCAGCAAGGGAACCTTCTATTTCCATTTTCCCAACAAGGAGGCGATTCTCCTTGAGATGAGCTCGGCGACGATCCAGGCGATGATCGACCAGGTCGAGGCCGGAACCGCGCGAGGCGTCCCCCTGCGCTCGTTGAGCGATCAGATGATGACCTCGATGGCTCGACGCGTTGTTCGCGCGCCCAGGGGGGCCGCGCTGCGGGCCGGCGCCCTTGGCTTCGTGGGGCGACCGGATGATGGAACCCTGGCGATCCCTCGCCTGAGTGTCGCCTTCGAATCCCTCCTCCGTCACGGTAGGGAACGCGGCGAGCTTGGCGAGCAGATCGATGTGGAAGAAGTCGCCGCGATGATGACGGCCGTGACAATGGAAGCAATCACCCGCTGGGGGGCGGGAGACCGCTCCGCTTCCTGGCTGCGGCAGACGCTCCGTGATCGAGTGACCGTCATCCTGTGCGGTATCAGTCACCCGGACGAGAGCTAGAGGGTGTCTGAAAAGGGTCAGGATGGGTAGGGCAGGGGGTGTGTGAAGCCTCGGTGTGAGGGAGGCTGGTGATGGCCGAGCGGCGCGGGTATCCGACTGATCTGTCCGATGCCGAATGGGAGC
>NZ_UBIZ01000322.1:0-85270 GCF_900465275.1 Parafrankia sp. Ea1.12
GCTCGGTGAGGTCTCCGGTGTCGGTGACCGGCGGCTGGCGGACCTGCTGCCCCTGGTGCTGGTGTTGGTCGCCGTCGCGATGGAGACCGGGCTCGGCCTGCCCGGCGGAGCCGGCGGCGGGCGAGGCGACGCCGACCACGGCGCCGGAGGTCGTCGTGGACGTCGCCGGCCGTGTGGCGCGCCCCGGGGTCGTGCGCCTGCCGGCCGGATCCCGGGTCGTGGACGCCGTGGAGCGGGCCGGCGGTGTGCTGCCCGGCACCGACACGACGGGGCTGGCACTGGCCAGGGTCCTCACGGACGGTGAGCAGGTCCTCGTCGACGGGCGGCCGGGTCCCGCCCCGCCGCCTCCGGAGGCGGCCGGTGGCGGCTCGCCCTCCGGGTCGTCAGCCGGTTCGGCCGGCGGTTCCGCGGTTGGTTCGGCGGGCCGGCCGCTGAATCTGAACACCGCCACGGTGGAACAGCTCGACGCCCTGCCCGGGGTGGGTCCCGTGCTGGCCCAGCGGATCATCGACTGGCGGGCGGCGAACGGGCCCTTCACCTCGCCCGACCAGCTCGGTGAGGTCTCCGGTGTCGGTGACCGGCGGCTGGCGGACCTGCTGCCCCTGGTGACGGCCTGATGGTCGCCGTCGCGATGGAGACCGGGCTCGGCCTGCCGAGCGGCTCCGATGCGGCGGGCGGCGGTCGGCTGGACCTCCGCCTGGTCGGTCCTGCCGTCGCGGTCTGGGGCGGGGCGGCCGCGGCGGGGTACTGGGGCTTCGGGCCGGTGCTTCTCGGCGCCGCCGGCATGGTGCTGTGTGCGTGCCCGGTGGGGGTGCTGATCGCGCTGCATCAGGGTCCCGGCGGCCGGCTCGGCCGGCCGGGAGCGCTGGTGGCGTTCGTCACCCTGGCGTTCCTCGCGGCCGGGGTTCTCGTGGGCGGGGCGGCCGCGCGGCCCCGGTTCACCGGCCCGCTCGCCGAGATGGCGCGGGCCCACCGGACCGTCAACGCCGAGGTCGTCCTGAGCGACGATCCGAAGATCTCGGCGGCGGCGGCGCCGGCTGCCACTTCGGGCCCGCGGGAGGGGGCGACGGTCACCGCCCGGGCTCGACTCGAGGCCGTGACCGAGCCCGGCCGCCGGCTGCGGGCCTCCGTGCCCGTGCTCCTGGTGGGGCGCGGCTCGGATCTCGCGAACTACCTGCCGGGGCAGCGGCTCAGCGTCCGCGCCGGGCTGGCGCCGGCGGGTCCGGGCGACACGATCGCGACGGTTCTGTTCGTCCGGGCACCGCCACGGGCACGGGGGCGCCCGGACGCCGTGCAACGGGCCGCCGGGTGGCTGCGGGCCGGCCTACGGGACGCCGCCGACGTGGTGCCCCAGCCCGCCGGCGGGCTGCTGCCGGCACTGGTCGTCGGTGACACCTCGGGCCTTGATCCCGGGCTGAAGGACGACTTTCGCACCGCCGGGATGAGCCATCTGACCGCGGTGTCCGGCGCCAATCTGGCGATTACCGCGGGGACGGTGCTGTTCCTGCTCGGGCGGCTCCGGCTCGGGGCCCGCTCCAGGGCGGTCGCCGCGGCCCTGGTCCTCGTCGGGTTCGTGATCCTGGCCCGGCCGTCCGCCAGCGTGGTCCGGGCCGGAGCCATGGGCCTGGTCGGCCTGGTCGCGCTCGCCGCGGGTCGGCCCCGCGCGGTGCTGGCGGCGCTGGCCACCGCGGTCATCGCCGTCGTGATGGCGGATCCGGCGTTCGCGCTGTCGGCCGGGTTCGCCCTGTCGGTGCTCGCGACGACCGGGATGATCGTGTGGGGGCCCGGCTGGAGTGACGCGCTGGAGCGCGGCCGCGCGGTCGGCCGGCTCGGCGAGGTCGTGGCGGTGGCCGCCGCCGCCCAGCTTGCCTGTACGCCGGTGCTGGCCTGGCTCGGCGGGGGCATCAGCATCGTCGCGATCCCGGCCAACGTGGTGGCGGCGCCGGCGGTCGCGCCCGCCACCGTGCTCGGCGTGTCGGCGATGGCCGTCGCCGCCGTCAACGACCCGGTCGCCGCGCTGCTCGCGCGGCTCGCGGGGCTGGCCTGCCGCTGGCTCGTGCTGGTCGCGGACGTGGCCGCCGGCGTCCCCGCGGCCACGATCGGCTGGCCGGCGGGGCTCGCGGGGGCGGCCACCGCGCTCGGCTGCGTAGTACTGGTGGTGGCCCTGGCGCGCCGGCGCCCGACCCGCTGGCTGCTGGTGTCGGCGGTGGTGGGCCTGCTGGCGGCCCGGGTGCTCCTGCTGCCGAGGCTGGCGGGCTGGCCGCCGCCGGGCTGGCGGCTCGTTGCCTGCGATGTGGGCCAGGGCGACGGCCTGGTCCTGCGCGCCGGGCCGGCCTCGGCGGTCGTGGTCGACGTGGGTCCTGACCCGGCGCTGATCGCCGCCTGCCTGGATGACCTCGGAGTACGCGAGGTGCCGCTGCTCATGCTCACCCATCTGCACACGGATCACGCCGCCGGCCTCAGCGGGGTGGTGGGCCGGCTGCCGGTGGGGGAACTGGTGGTGAGCCCGCTGCCCGAGCCGGCCGACCAGTGGGACGCGGTCGAGCGCGCGGCGCGGGCGGCGGGCGTGCCGGTGCGGGCCGTCACCGCCGGCGCCGCGGGGGAGACCGGAGCGGTCCGCTGGCGGGTGATCGGCCCGGAACGGGTCCTGCGGGGCACGGCCAGCGATCCGAACAACGCCAGCCTTGTGGTCCTGGCGGCGGTCGGCGGCGTGACGATACTGCTCACCGGGGATGCCGAGCCGCCGGAGCAGCGGCAGGTGGCGCGGCGCGGTCTCGGGCCCGTCGACGTGCTCAAGGTGGCTCACCACGGCTCCGAGGACCAGCTGCCGGAGTTCCTCACCCGGACCGGCGCCGAGGTGGCGCTGATCAGCGTCGGCGTCGACAACACCTACGGGCATCCCGCGCCGAGCACGCTGGCCGGCCTGCGCGCGGCCGGGATGGCGGTGGCCCGCACCGACCTGCACGGCACGGTGGCCGTTGTCGAGACGGCCGGCGGTGGCGTCCGGGCGGTGGCTCGCCGGCCCGGCCCGCGAGGAGGCGGGGCCGGCTCGTGACATGCTGATCCACGTGCCGCCGCCCTCCGCCCCGCCACCGCTGGTCGTCGTGAGCGGCGACGAGGACCTCCTCGTCGCACGGGCCGTCCGGGAGGTGCTCGACGCCGCAAGGGCCCGTGATCCGGAGGTCGAGGTGGTCGACCGGTCACCCGGCGAGCTGACCGAGGCCGACATGATCGATCTCGGCGCCACCTCGATGTTCGGGGGTGGCCGGGTGCTGGTGGTTCGGGGTGCTGCCGACCTGGCGGAGGATCTGCGCGACGCGCTGTTGGCCTACGTGGCCCACCCGCTCGACGATGTGGTCCTCGTTGTGGTCCACAGCGGCGTGGTGAAGAACCGCAAGCTCGTTGACGCGATGAAGAAGGCCGGCGCCCGGGTCATGCCCGCGGCGAAGATCACCCGTCCGCGCGACCGGCACGACTTCGTGATCGCGGAGATCCGCCGGCTTGGCGGGCGGATGACCGACGAGGCGGTCCGTGCCCTGCTCGACGCGGTCGGCGGTGACCTGCGCGAGATTGCGGCGGTGTGCGACCAGCTCGTCGCCGACACCGCCGGGGTGATCGACGAGTCGGCGGTCGCCCGCTACCACCGGGGCCGGGCCGAGGCGAGCGGGTTCGCGGTCGCGGACGCCGCCGTCGCCGGCGATCTGGCCGGCGCGCTGACCCTGCTGCGGCAGGCGCTCGAGGGCGGGACGGCACCCGTCCTGGTCACCAGCGCCATCGCCGGCGGGCTGCGTGACCTCGCCCGGGTGTCCGCCGTGGGCGGCGGGTCCAAGTGGGACGTCGCCAAGGCCCTCGGCATGCCGGACTGGAAGGTCGAGCGCGCCCAGCGCGCGGCCCGGAGCTGGTCGGACGCGGGGCTGGCCCGGGCGATCCGGGCGGTCGCGGTCGCCGACGCCGGGGTCAAGGGCGCCGCCGTGGACGCCGGGTACGCCCTGGAACGGCTCCTCCACGAGGTCACCCAGGCGCGAGGCCGGGGCGAGTACGCCGGGCGGGCGCGGTGAACGACTCGGCGGGCCGGCACGGCGGCCCAGGGCACGGCGAGCGGGACGAGCCCGGCCACGACGGCCACGACGACTACGAGGTGCAGCCCGGGGGGATGCTCGGCCTGCGGGTGCTCCCGGCGGGCTGGATGCGCGGCGTGCTCGGCACGGTGACCGCCCTGGTGACGCTGGTGATCGCCATGGGGGACCTGGCCAGCGCCTGGGTGCTGCTGGTGCTGCCGGCTACCGTCGCGGCGCTGGTGGCGTATGCCGAGAACCTCGAACGGGTGCTGGGCCCGGCTGCTGACCCCGAGGACTGACGACTCGGGGACTGGTTGAGTAGGGGCGTCCCGGACGTGTCCGGGACGCGCCGAAGACCGGGGCCCGTCTGGCGGGTTGCCCGGTCTTCGAACGAAGTCTGTGATGAACCTGACGCGGGCGCGGATGCCCGCGGTCGGGTCAGGAGGCGCCGATCTCCGCGTTGGCCTTGGCGAGCGCCGACTTGCGGTTGGCGGCCTGGTTGGGGTGGATGACACCCTTGCTGGCGGCCTTGTCGAGCTTCTTGGAGGCGATGCGGAGGGCGCTCTCGGCGCGCTCGACGTCCCCGGCCTCGACGGCGTCGCGGAAGCGACGGACGTGCGTCTTCAGCTCGGACTTCACGGCCTTGTTGCGCAGCCGTCGCTTCTCGTTGGTGAGGTTGCGCTTGATCTGCGACTTGATGTTGGCCACGCGGGAGAACCTCTGAGTTTCGAGTCGGGATGGTACGAGAGTGCCGGGAGGCACCGACGTTATCAAACCAGCGTGCCGGGGCGGTGGTGCGGGCGCGGCCACGCGGACGGGCGCGGCGCGCCTGGCACGATGGGGGCCTGGCACGATGAAGGACTCGAGCCCGTGCACATGACAGTCCGTGCACACGGCGCCAGCCGGACCGAGTGCCCGACAGACCGACGAGCAGCGAAACGAGACCAGCCCGCGTGTCCGAAGCCCCGCACGAGGCCTCCGGCGTCGACCCCGCGTCGATCCGCAACTTCTGCATCATCGCCCACATCGACCACGGCAAGTCCACGCTTGCCGACCGCATGCTGGGCGTGACCGGTGTGGTCGAGGCGCGCAACATGCGCGCGCAGTACCTCGACCGGATGGACATCGAGCGCGAGCGCGGCATCACGATCAAGGCGCAGAACGTCCGGCTGCCCTGGCGGGCCGACGACGGTCAGGACTACGTCCTGCACCTCATCGACACGCCCGGCCACGTGGACTTCACCTACGAGGTGAGCCGGTCGCTCGCGGCCTGTGAGGGCGCGGTGCTGCTGGTCGACGCGGCCCAGGGCATCGAGGCGCAGACGCTCGCCAACCTCTACCTGGCGATCGAGAACGACCTGACGATCATCCCGGTGCTGAACAAGATCGACCTGCCGGCCGCGCAGCCGGAGAAGTACGCCGCGGAGATCTCCTCGATCATCGGCTGCGACCCGGGCGACGTCCTCAAGGTCTCCGGCAAGACCGGCCAGGGCGTCCCGGAGCTGCTCAACGAGATCGTCCGCCGTATCCCGGCGCCGAGTGGCGACCCGGACGGCCCGCTCCGGGCAATGATCTTCGACAGCGTGTATGACATCTACCGCGGTGTGATCACCTATGTCCGGGTGGTCGACGGGTCGCTCAGCACCCGTGACCGTTGCCTGATGATGTCCACCGGGACCAGCCACGAGACCCTCGAGGTCGGTGTCATCTCGCCGGAGCCCCAACCGACCGGGTCGCTGTCGGCAGGTGAGGTCGGCTATGTCATCCCCGGTGTGAAGGACGTCCGCCAGGCCCGTGTCGGGGACACGATCACCTCGGCGCGCCGCCCGGCCACGGAGATGCTCGGCGGCTACCGGGACCCGCGTCCGATGGTCTACTCGGGGCTGTATCCCCTGGACGGCAGCGAGTACCCGGCGCTGCGCGAGGCGCTGGACAAGCTGCAGCTCAACGACGCGGCGCTCACCTTCGAGCCGGAGACGTCGGCGGCGCTGGGGTTCGGCTTCCGGTGTGGCTTCCTCGGGCTGCTCCATCTGGAGATCGTCCGGGAGCGGCTGGAGCGGGAGTTCGACCTCACGCTCATCTCGACGGCCCCCAACGTGGTCTACCGGGTCGTCATGGAGGACACGTCCGAGGTCACGGTGACCAACCCCAGCGACTGGCCCGGCGGCAAGATCGCCGAGGTGTACGAGCCGGTCGTGGATGCGATGCTGCTGCTGCCCACCGACTTCGTCGGCGCCGTGATGGAGCTGTGTCAGGGCCGGCGCGGCGTGCTCAAGGGGATGGACTACATCTCCACCGACCGGGTGGAGCTGAAGTACACGCTGCCGCTCGGTGAGATCATCTTCGACTTCTTCGACGCGCTGAAGTCGCGCACCCGCGGCTACGCCAGCCTCGACTACGAGCCCGCCGGCGAGCAGGCCTCGGACCTGGTCAAGGTGGACATCCTCCTGCAGGGCGAGGCGGTGGACGCGTTCTCGGCGATCGTGCACCGGGAGAAGGCCTACTCCTACGGAGTGGCGATGACCTCGAAGCTGCGGGAGCTGATTCCCCGCCAGCAGTTCGAGGTGCCGATCCAGGCGGCCATCGGTAGCCGGATCATCGCCCGGGAGAACATCCGCGCCATCCGCAAGGACGTCCTCGCCAAGTGCTACGGCGGTGACATCAGCCGTAAGCGGAAGCTGCTGGAGAAGCAGAAGGAGGGCAAGAAGCGGATGAAGACCATCGGCCGGGTGGAGGTCCCGCAGGAGGCGTTCATCGCGGCACTGTCCACGACCGAGAGCCCGAAGGCGCCGGCGCCCAAGACCGGGCGGTAGCGGCGCGGCGGTCCGCACCGTGCGAGCGGCACGGCGGCCCGTGCCGGCCCTTCGCGGGCCGGGCGCGGGCGGGCGGCCGTCAGACGTTCTCGGGAGCCGCGGCGATCCGGGGAAGCCGGATCGGTTCGGTGGCCGGTTCGGCTTGGGCGAAGCCCAGGGCGAGGACGGATCCCGACCGGTACTCGGTGGTATGTGGGGGTAGAAGTTCCTCGATGGTCACGAGGGCACTGATGGGCTCCTCTTGCATGGTCGAATCATTTCGTACCGACCTCGACTGATCCATGACCAATCGCCCACGATTTGACCCTGCGATTGTCAACAGACCACAAACTGGGTGATTCTGGGCGGTCGGTGGCGTCGTGCCGCCGGTGTCGGCCCGGTGATGGCCCGTAAGGGCGGCGCGCCGGGGCGTCTTGTCCGTTCCTGGTCCCGATGTCGTCCGAGACCGGCAAAAATGACGGTCTCCGGGCACGTTGACAAACAGAGCGTTGCGGTCTCGGCACGCGTTGGGGGCACACTGGGGACATGCCATCCAAGCCTCTCGAGGGGGCGCCGGCACCCGTCGACGGCGCACTCCCCGACGCCGCGCTCACCGAGGTCGGGACCCGGCCGTTCGGTGTCTACGTGCACGTGCCGTACTGCGCGGCACGCTGCGGGTACTGCGACTTCAACACCTATACCCCGGCCGAGCTCGGCGCGGGCGGCCAGGGTGGGGCCGCCTCGTTCGTCGACTCGGTGGCCACCGAGGCCCGGCTGGCCCGCTCGGTCCTGGGCGAGCGGGACCTGACGGTCTCGACAGTCTTCGTCGGCGGCGGCACTCCGACGCTGCTGCCGGCCGCCGACCTGGCCAAGGTCCTGCGGGTCCTGGACGACACCTTCGGCCTGGCCGGCGACGCGGAGGTCACCACCGAGGCCAACCCGGAGTCCGTCGACCGGGAGACTCTCGAACAGCTCCGGGCGAGTGGGTACACGCGGATCTCGTTCGGCATGCAGAGCGCCCGCCCGCACGTGCTCGCGGCGCTGGACCGGCGGCACACCCCCGGCCGGGTGCCCGAGGTGGTCGGATGGGCGCGGTCCGCCGGGTTCCGCCAGCTCAGCCTCGACCTCATCTACGGCGCGCCGGGGGAGTCCGAGAGCGACTGGGCGGCGAGCCTGGACACGGTGATCGAGCTCGCGCCCGACCACGTCAGCGCCTACGCCCTGACCGTGGAGGAGGGCACCAAGCTCTCCCGCCGGGTGCGCCGCGGCGAGCTGCTGGAGCCGGACGACGACCTGCTCGCCGATCGCTACCTGCAGGCCGACGAGGCGCTCGCCGCCGCCGGCCTGACCAACTACGAGGTCAGCAACTGGGCGCGCGACCAGTCCTCCTGGTGCCGCCACAACATGGGCTACTGGCGGGGCGACGACTGGTGGGGGCTGGGGCCGGGCGCCCACAGCCACGTGGGCGGCGTCCGCTGGTGGAACGTCCGCCACCCGACCGAGTACGCCACCCGGGTCGGTGCCGGCCACAGCCCGGCCGCCGGCCGCGAGGTGCTGGACGCCCAGGCCCGCCGGGTCGAGCGGGTCATGCTGGGGGTCCGCCTCGTCGAGGGGCTGGGCCTCGACGCGCTGGGCGAGCAGGCGCTGGACGTCGCCGCCGAGCTTGCGGCGGACGGCCTCATCGTCGCGGACGTCCTCGCGCAGGGTCGGGTGGCGCTCACCCGCCGTGGTCGGCTGCTGACCGACACGGTCGTCCGTGCCCTGTTGCCCGACTGAGCGTCCCGCCGCCCGCCCGGGCGGTGACCCGCGGTCGGAGGATCTCCGTGTGTCCTCGGAGGCGGGTCTGCTCACGATGGCTGCCCCGACCTGGGTGGGAAGCTACACTTGGCACTCACGGCGGCCGAGTGCCAGGACCGGGTTACCAGTAGGGCCGGGTTACCAGTGGGACAGGGTGACCAGTAGCACAGGGTGACCGGTCCGGCGCGCGCCGCCAGCCCCGCCTGGCTTACCGAAACCGGCGAAGGGGGTGTGGCCACGTGTTGGAGGAACGGCGGCTGGAGGTGCTGCGGGCGATCGTCGAGGATTTCGTGCTCAGCAACGAGCCGGTGGGATCCAAGACGTTGGCCGAGCGGCACGCTCTGGGCGTGTCGCCCGCCACGGTGCGCAACGACATGTCGGCCCTCGAGGAAGAGGGCTACATCACGCAGCCGCACACCAGCGCGGGCCGCATCCCGACAGACAAAGGCTATCGCCTCTTCGTCGACCGGCTCTCCGGCGTCAAGCCGCTGTCACGCGCCGAGCGCCGGGCCATCCAGAGCTTCCTGGAGGGCGCGGTCGACCTCGACGACGTGGTGCGGCGGTCGGTGCGCCTGCTCGCGCAACTCACACGTCAGGTGGCTGTGGTCCAGTACCCCTCACTCTCGTCCAGCAGCGTCCGACACATCGAGATCGTCACGCTCAACCCGAACCGCCTGCTCCTGGTACTGATCACGGACACAGGCCGGGTTGAGCAGCGGGTGGTGGACATTCCCACCCCGGTCGACGACGGCGTGGTCGGCGAGCTGCGCGGCCTGCTGAACGGCTCGCTGCGGGGCCGCCGTGTGGTCGACGCCACAGAGGTCGCGGCGGACCTGCCCGAGACCGTCCGGCCGGATCTGCGTCCGCACCTGACGACGCTCACCACCGTGGTGCTCGAGGCCCTCCTGGAGCGGCAGGAGGAGCGGGTCGCGCTGGCCGGTACCGCCAACCTCACACGCTCCTCGGTCGACTTCGCAGACTCGCTGCGGTTCATTCTGGAGGCACTCGAGGAGCAGGTCGTGCTCCTCAAACTGATCGGTTCAGCCCGGGAGACCGGTACTGTGACGGTGCGCATCGGGCGTGAGACGGATGTGGACGCCCTCCGCTCAACGTCGGTAATCGCCACCGGGTACGGTCTCGGCCCAGCGGTGCTGGGCGGAATGGGAGTCGTCGGCCCGATGCGGATGGACTATCCGGGAACGATGGCGGCCGTACGAGCCGTCGCCAAGTACGTGGGTGAACTCTTGGGTGCCGACTGATGGCAGTGGATTATTACGCGACGCTCGGTGTGCGGCGTGACGCCACCGGTGACGAGATCAAGCGGGCCTACCGCAAGCTGGCCCGGGAGCTGCATCCGGACGTCAATCCGGACCCGGAGGCGCAGCAGCGGTTCAGGAACGTGACGAACGCCTACGAGGTCCTCTCGGACCCCGAGAAGCGGCAGATCGTCGACCTCGGTGGTGACCCGCTCGCGCCCGGTGGTGGCGCGGCCGGCGCCGGTTCGCCGTTCGGCGCCGGTTTCGGCGGCCTCGGCGACATCATGGACGCCTTCTTCGGTGGTGGCGCCAGCCGCGGCCCGCGCTCGAGGGTGCGCCGTGGGAACGACGCGCTGCTGCGGCTCGAGCTCGACCTGGCCGAGACCGCGTTCGGTGCCACCCGGGACATCACCGTCGACACGGCCGTGGTGTGCGCGACCTGTACCGGCGCGGGCGCCGCGCCCGGCACGCAGCCGTCGACCTGCTCGACCTGCCACGGCCGCGGCGAGGTCCAGCAGGTGACCCGCTCGTTCCTCGGCCAGATGGTGACCTCGAGGCCCTGCCCGCGCTGCTCCGGCACCGGAACGGTCATCGAGCACCCCTGCCGGGACTGCTCCGGTGACGGCCGCGTCCGCAAGCGCCGGACCCTGACGGTGAAGATCCCCTCGGGCGTCGAGGACGGCATGCGCATCCGGCTGTCCGGCGAGGGCGAGGTCGGCCCCGGCGGCGGGCCGCCCGGCGACCTGTACGTCGAGGTCTCCGAGCGTCAGCACGCGGTCTTCAGCCGGGAGGGCGACGACCTCCACTGCGACCTTCGCCTGCCGATGACCGCCGCGGCCCTGGGCACGATGGCGACGCTGGAGACCCTCGACGGCTCCGAGACGATCACGGTGAAGCCGGGCACCCAGCCCGGCGAGGTGCTCAGGCTCGCCGGGCGCGGTGTTCCGCACCTGCGCGCGGTGGGGCGCGGGCACCTGCACATCCACATCGTCGTCGAGACGCCGACGAAGCTCGACGCCGAGCAGGAACGCCTCCTGCGGGAGCTGGCGAAGCTGCGTGAGGAGGAGACGCCGGCGGTGGTCGGCGGGTCCTCCAGCGGGTCCGGCCTGTTCTCCCGGCGCCGTGGCGGTCGGCGCAACCGCTGACCGCGCCCGTCTTCCACCTGGATCCGCTGCCGTCGGCCGACGTCTTCGTGCTGGGCGGCCCCGAGGGCCGGCACGCCGCGACGGTGCGCCGGCTGCGGGTGGGTGAGCGCCTGGACGTCACCGACGGCGCCGGTGCCGCGCTGGAGTGCGAGGTCCGGTCGGTTGGCCGCGACGAGCTCGAATGCGTCGTCCTGCGCCGGCGGTCGCCGGCCGCGGCCGGGCCCCGGCTGGTGGTGGCGCAGGCCCTGGCCAAGGGCGACCGTGGGGAGTTGGCGGTCGAGATGCTCACCGAGATCGGGGTCGACGAGATCGTGCCCTGGGCGGCCTCGCGCTGCGTCGTCCGCTGGGACGGGGAACGCGGCGAGCGGTCGCGCGCCAGGTGGACCCGCGCCGCCCAGGAGGCGGCCAAGCAGTCGCGCCGGCACGCCTGGCCGCTGGTCGGCCCGTTGGCGGGCACCGCGGCGCTCGCCGAGCGCGCGCGCCGGGCGGCGCTCGCCGTCGTGCTGCACGAGACGGCGACGACGCCGCTGGCCGGGCTCGCGCGTGCCCTGCAGCCGGCGTTCGCGGTCGAGCCGGTGCCCGCGGTCGAGCCGGAGATCGGCGAGATTCTGCTGGTCGTGGGTCCGGAGGGCGGTGTGGCCGACGGTGAGCTCGAAGCGCTCACGGCCGCCGGCGCGGTGGCTGGCAGGCTCGGCCCGACGGTGCTGCGGACGTCCACGGCAGGCGTGGTCGCGGCGGCCGTGGTACTCGCCGACATCGGTCGGCTGGGCGGATAGACTCGAGATCGGCCGGTAACGTGTCGGCCCCGCCCCGGGTGGCACAGCTGGCCGGTGGCGTGGTTGGTGTGGCACAGCATGGCTGGCGTGGCACAGCGTGGCTTGTTCGCAGTTTCGACCTGGTCCTCGGTGGCCGAGGCATGGATCCGACGGTCCCGCGGCGTTACCGCCTTCTGAGGGCGACCTTCGTCCCAGGTTGAAGCGAGAGGTGCTCCGGCCCAGGCGGCCGTACTACATGCCCGAATCCGACACCCCACCCGGCTCCCGGGTCACCACACGCATCGTCGTCCCCGACGGGCACAGCATGGTGAGCCTGCTCGGGCACCAGGACCAGCTCCTGCGTGTGATCGAGAAGGCCTTCTCCTCTGACATCCACGTCCGCGGCAACGAGATCACGATCACGGGTGACCCGGCGGAGAACGAGCTGGCCGCCAGGTTGTTCTCCGAGCTCGTCGCGCTGCTCGACGCCGGCACCGAGATCAGCCCGCAGCACGTCGACCACTCGGTGGCGATGCTGCGCAGCGGCGCGGGGGAGCGGCCTGCCGAGGTGCTCACCCTCAACATCCTGTCCAACCGTGGTCGGACGATCCGTCCCAAGACGTTGAACCAGAAGCGGTACGTGGACGCGATCGACCAGCACACGATCGTGTTCGGGATCGGCCCGGCGGGCACCGGCAAGACCTACCTGGCGATGGCCAAGGCCGTGCAGGCGCTGCAGGCGAAGAAGGCCAACCGGATCATCCTCACCCGGCCGGCGGTCGAGGCGGGTGAGCGGCTCGGCTTCCTGCCCGGGACGCTCTACGAGAAGATCGACCCGTACCTGCGTCCGCTCTACGACGCGCTGCACGACATGATCGACCCCGACTCGATCCCGCGGCTCATGCAGAGCGGCACCATCGAGGTCGCGCCGCTGGCGTACATGCGTGGCCGTACGCTCAACGACGCCTTCATCATCCTGGACGAGGCGCAGAACACCTCGGCCGAGCAGATGAAGATGTTCCTGACCCGCCTCGGCTTCGGGTCCAAGATCGTGGTGACCGGTGACGTCACCCAGGTCGACCTGCCCAGTGGCACGCAGAGTGGCCTGCGAGTGGTCCGCGAGATCCTGGACGGCGTCGCCGACGTCCACTTCGCGACCCTGACCAGCACGGACGTCGTCCGGCACCGGCTGGTCAGCGACATCGTCGACGCCTACGCGCGCTGGGACGCGGCGAGCCCGGCACCGAGCACGGACGCGCGCCCCACGCGGGCGGCCCGCCGGGACCGCCGATGAGCGCCGGTGCCGGCGCTGGCGCCGTGGCTCCCCCCCCGGCGGCGGGAAGGGTTCTCTGATGGCCGTCTTCGTCGCCAACGAGTCGGGCGTGACGGACTTCGACGAGGTCACGCTGGCCGCGCTCGCCCGTTTCGTGCTCGACACGATGAAGGTCAACCCGTTGGCGGAGCTCTCGGTCATGCTCGTCGAGATCGACGCGATGACCGACCTGCACGTGCGCTACATGGCCGAGGAGGGCCCGACCGACGTGCTCGCCTTCCCGCAGGACGAGGCGTTCGAGCCGTCGTGGTCGGAGTCGCCCGAGGAGGACCCGACGACCCTGCTCGGCGACGTCGTCCTGTGCCCCGAGGTGGCCCGGCGGCAGGCCGCGCAGGCCGGCCACGGGATGGAGCGCGAGCTGCACATCCTCTGCACCCACGGCATCCTGCACCTGCTCGGCTACGACCACGCGGAGCCGGAGGAGGAACGGGAGATGTGGAAGCTCCAGAACAGCCTGCTGGCCTCCTGGGACACCGCGGCCGGCACCGGCGCCTCCTGACGGGGCCGGGCCGCCATGGACTCCGGTGATCTTCTCCTCGTCTTCATCGCCGCGGTGACCGCGCTCGCCGCAGCCGGCCTGGGCGCGGTGGACGCGGCGCTGACCAGGGTCTCCCGGGTCAGCGTCGACGAGTTCGCCCGGCAGGGCAAGGCGGGGGCGGCGAACCTCGCCCGGGTCGTCGCCGACCCCGGGCGCTACCTGGCGTTGTTGCTGCTGCTGCGGATCGCCGGCGAGATGGCCGCGGCGGCCTGCATCACCGTCCTGGCCGTGCACGCCTACGGCTCCGGGTTCGCCGCCGTCGGGCTGGGGGCCCTGGTGTCGACGCTCGTCGCCTACATCCTCGTCGGCGTGATGTTCCGGACGCTCGGCCGCCAGCACGCCCCGGCGGTGTCGCTGGCCACCGCCGGGCTGACCATCCGGCTCGCGAAGGTCTTCGGCCCGCTGCCCCGCCTGCTGATCGCCTTCGGCAACGCGGTGACGCCCGGCCCCGGCTACCGGGACGGCCCGTTCGCCTCGGAGGCGGAGCTGCGCGACCTCGTCGACCTCGCAGAGGAGAACGAGGTCATCGAGCCCGAGGAGCGCGACATGATCGCCTCGGTGTTCGAACTGGGTGACACGCTCGTCCGCGAGGTGATGGTGCCGCGGCCCGACATGGTCTTCATCGAGTCCGACAAGACCGTCCGGCAGGCGATCTCGCTGGCGCTGCGCAGCGGCTTCTCCCGCATCCCGGTGATCGGCGAGAGCATCGACGACGTCGTCGGCATCGGCTTTCTCAAGGACATGGTCGGCTGGGAGCGGGAGGGCCGGGAGAGCAGCCGGGTCGCGGAGGTCATGCGCCCACCCGTGCTCGTCCCGGAGAGCAAGCCCGCCGACGACCTGCTGCGCGAGATGCAGGCGTCGCGCACCCACATGGCCGTCGTCATCGACGAGTACGGCGGCACGGCCGGCCTGGTGACCATCGAGGACGTCCTCGAGGAGATCGTCGGTGAGATCACGGACGAGTACGACAGCGCCGCGCCGCCGGTCGAGTGGCTCGACGACGACACCGCCCGGGTGACGGCGCGGCTCGACGTCGACGACCTCGCGGACCTGTTCGGCGTCGAGGAGCTGCCCGGAGCGCAGGACGTCGAGACCGTCGGCGGGCTGCTCGCGAACGCGCTGGGCCGGGTGCCCATCCCCGGCGCGACGGCGGACGTCGCCGGCCTGCGGCTGTCGGCGGAGCGCGCGGCCGGGCGGCGCAACCAGATCGGCACCGTCGTCGTCCACCGGCTGTCCCCGGCACCGGGCAACGGCGGGAACGGAGCCGGCAAGAGCGGCGATGGCAGGGGCACCACCGGCAAGGGTGCCACCGGGAGTGACAGCAAGGGCAGCAACGGCAAGGGCAGCAACAGGAAAACCGACGGCAAGAAGACCGACAGCGAGTCGGAGGGCCACCCGCCGGGCCCAGCGAGCAGAAAGGTGACATCGTGACGTCTCCCACCCCGCCGGCCGGCCTCGTCCTTGAGGCCGAGGACGCGAAGCTGGTGGTGCTGGCTCGGTCCGCCCGGCTGCGCGCGTACACGTCCGCGGGCCAGCCGGCCGAGGGCGCGGCGGTGCGCGACACCGACGGCCGGACGTACGCCGCCGCGACTGTCTCCCACACCCGGCCCGAGCTGGCCACGTCGGCGCTGCGTGCCGCGGTCGTGGCGGCGGCCTCCAGCGGCGCCCGCCGCTTCGAGGCCGCGGCCGTGGTGACCGAGGCGGGCGAGGCCGCCGGCGACGACCTGGCGATGCTCGCCGAGTTCGGCGCCGGGGTGCCCGTCTACCTCGCCGGTCCCGACGGCGTCGCGCACAGCCGGGTGACGAGCTAGTGGACATCGAGCTCGCCGACCCGGCGACGGACTTCCGGTCGGGGTTCGCCTGCCTGGTGGGGCGGCCCAACGCGGGCAAGTCGACGCTGACGAACGCCCTGGTGGGGACGAAGGTGGCGATCACCTCCGGGCGGCCGCAGACGACCCGCCACGCCATCCGGGGCATCATCAACCGCCCCGACGCGCAGCTCATCCTGGTCGACACCCCGGGGTTGCACCGTCCGCGCACCCTGCTCGGCCAGCGGCTCAACGACGTCGTCCGCACGACGCTGTCCGAGGTCGACGTGATCGGCTTCTGCATGCCCGCCGACGAGCCCCTCGGCCGCGGCGACCGCTTCATCGCCGACGAGCTGGGCCGGATGGCGGGGCGCACCCCGGTGGTGGCGATCCTGACCAAGGTCGACGCGGTCGGCGACCCGGACCGCGTCGGCGCCCGGCTGCTCGAGGTCTCCGGGCTCGGCGACTTCGCCGACATCGTGCCGGTGAGCGCGGTGTCGTCCTTCCAGGTCGGCACGCTGGCCGACGTGCTCGTCTCCCGTCTGCCCGAGGGCCCGCGGCTCTACCCCGACGGGGAGCTGACCGACGAGCCCGAGCAGGTCATGGTCGCCGAGCTGATCCGCGAGGCGGCGCTGGAGGGGGTGCGTGACGAGCTGCCGCACTCACTGGCCGTGGTGGTCGAGGAGATGATCCCGCGGGAGAACCGCCCGGAGGACAGGCCGCTGCTCGACGTCCACGTGAACGTGTACGTGGAGCGGCCGAGCCAGAAGGCGATCGTCATCGGCGCCGGCGGCTCCCGGCTGCGCGACGTCGGCACCCGGGCCCGGACGCAGATCGAGGCGCTGCTGGGCACCCCGATCTACCTGGACCTGCACGTCAAGGTTGCCAAGGACTGGCAGCGGGACCCGAAGCAGCTGCGCCGGCTGGGCTTCTGAGCGTCACGGCGCGGAGCGTCATGGCCGTGGGTGTCACGACGGTGTCGGCAGCCGGCGCCGCAGGCGGTCCCGCCAGCGCCGGGCCGGCGACCGCTCGTCGGTGGTCCGGCCCGCCGGGGCGCCGACGATCTCGCCGTCCACGATCTCGAGGATGGGCGGCATCGACGGCCGGGCGGGCTCCGGCTCCGGCTCCGGCTCCGGGGCGTCGGCCCGCATCAGCGGCGGGTCGTCACCGCTGAGCGCGGTGGCCAGCAGGGCCTGTCTGTTGGCCACGATGTAGTCCTTCACCGCGGCCGGCTGGAGGTCGTAGCGGGCGAGCTTCTTGCCGCGCAGGTCGATCCGCTCGACGGCGTAGCGGCCCTTGGCCGGGTTGCCGAACTCGGCGCCGGTACGCCGGTCCAGGTCCATCGAGACGAGCCGGCAGACGAAGAAGTGCTGCAGGTTCATCCCCTCGCCGCGGGGCGCGGCGGTCACGTAGACCTGCTGGACCCGGTCCACCACGGCGCCGAGCTCCTCGGCGAGTTCGCGGTGCAGCGCGTCCTCCACCGAGGCGTCCTCGGGGTCCACGCCGCCGCCCGGGGTGGACCAGTACGGCTTGCGCTTGGGGAAGGTTCTGCGGAACAGCACCAGCCGCCCGTTCTCGTCAATGATGATGCCTCGCGCCGTCCGCCGAACAACCCGCACCCACACATGATGGCGATCGCGGCGGCGGTGGTCGCCGGAATCCCCGCCCAACGCCGCGCCAGCGGTCTGCCGCCGCCGGGTCCGTCTCGTCGTGCCCTGCGGGCGGCGGCCTACCTGTTCGGGGGGACGGGCGTGCAACCATGGGAACGTGCCGGTGTATCGCGATGAAGGCGTCGTCCTGAGGACGGCGCCCTTCGTCGAGGCCGACCGCGTCGTCACGGTGCTCACCCGGCGTAACGGCCGGGTCCGCGCGGTGGCCCGGGGGGTGCGGCGGACGTCCTCGCGGTTCGGTGCCCGGCTGGAGCCCGGCACCCACGTCGACCTCCAACTGCACGAGGGTCGGTCGCTGGACACGGTGACCCAGGCGGACATTCTCGGTGCCTACGGTGCGACGATCGCGCAGGAATACGCGCGGTACACGGCGGCCGCGGTGATGCTGGAGACGGCCGAGCGCCTGACCAGCGAAGAACGCCAGCCTGCCCTACGGCTGTTCCTGCTGCTCGTCGGCGGCCTGCGTACCCTGGCGGGCGGTGAGCGTCCGCCGTCGCTGGTCCTGGACGCCTTCCTGCTGCGTTCCCTGGCGGTCTCGGGGTACGGCATGGCCCTCGACGAGTGCGCCCTGTGTGGGGAGCCGGGGCCGCACCACTCGCTGTCCGTTCCCGGCGGCGGCGTAGTGTGCCCGGAATGTCGACCGCGGGGTGCGGCGTCGACGTCTCCGGCCGCGGTGCGGCTGCTTGCCGACCTCCTGCACGGTGACTGGGACGGCGCCGAGGCGAGCGATGCCCGCGTCCGGCGGGAGGCCGGCGGCATCGTGGCCGCCTACCTGCAGTGGCATCTCGAGCGGGCGCTGCGCGCCCTTCCGCATCTCGAACGGACGTGAGGGCCACGGGCATGGGCGGCCGGAGGACACGTGGCCGAGGGCGGGGGCCCTGGCCGGGCACGGCAGTGCGCGGCGGGCGTGAGGGACCGTGTGAGGAGCGGGGACGGGATGTGTGCTGCGAGACCGGCGGTCCGGGTGTGCGCGGGCCGGCCGGTTCGGACCATGGGGGTGAGCGCCCCACCGGGGCGGAGGTCGGTCGCCGTGCCGTCGGCCCGAACGAGAGGATGTCGGCTGTGAGCCTGCGTGAAGAGGTGGGCCGGCGGTTCCGCGATCCGCGTCCTCATCCGTCCGGAGCGCAGCCACCGCCGTTGCCGCCGGCCCTGGTCCCGCAGCATGTCGGGATCGTCATGGACGGAAACGGGCGCTGGGCGAAGCTGCGCGGCCTGCCCCGTACCAAGGGGCACGAGGCGGGTGAGGAGGCGCTGTTCGACTGCGTCGAGGGCGCCATCGAGATGGGGGTGCGCTGGCTGTCGGTGTACGCGTTCTCCACGGAGAACTGGAAGCGCTCGCCGGACGAGGTCGCGTTCCTGATGCGGTTCACCGACGGCGTGTTCGGTCGCCGTATCGACGACATGGACGAGCTCGGAGTCCGGGTCCGCTGGGCGGGCCGCCGTCCCCGGCTGTGGGGCAACGTGATCCGGCGGCTGGAGTCGGCGGAGCAGCGCACCCGGGACAACGACCGGCTCACGCTCGTGATGTGCGTGAACTACGGCGGGCGGGCCGAGCTGGCGGACGCCGCGGCGGCGATCGCCCGGGACGTGCGGGCCGGCCTGCTGCGCCCGGAGCGCGTCAACGAGGAGACCGTCGCCCGGTATCTCGACGAGCCCGACATGCCGGACGTCGACCTGCTCATCCGGACGTCCGGCGAGCAGCGGCTGAGTAACTTCCTGCTCTGGCAGGCCGCGTACGCCGAGTTCTCCTTCGTGCCCACTCTGTGGCCTGACTTCGACCGCCGGGATCTGTGGCTGGCCTGTGAGGAGTACGCCCGTCGTGACCGGCGCTACGGCGGGATCATCACCAACCGTGCCTGACCGCGACCAGACGGGGGCTCCGGTGGTGGCGGTCCTGCGCTTCGAGGTGCCCGAGCCGGCCCAGGTCGACTTCGCCGCGGCCGGGGAGCGGGTGGTGGCGGCGCTCGCCGGCCAGCGCGGGTTCCGCTCGGCCCGGCTCGGCCGCGCCGTCGACGAGCCGGTGGCCTGGCTGCTGGTGACGGAGTGGGCAGGGCCCGGGGCCTGGCGGCGGGCGCTGTCCGCCTTCGCCGTGCGGTGCGAGCTGACACCGCTGCTGGCCTGGGCTCAGGACGCGCCCGGCGCCTTCGAGGTGCTGCACGAACGGGAGGCCGACGGCGCGGCGCGCTCGCACGGGTCCGCGCTGGCGCCGGACGCCGCCGTAGCTGCGCCTGGCGGGCGCCGGGAGGGCTAGCCACGCCCGGAGCACGCCACGCGGGCTACGGGTAGCGGCGCCGCCACCCGGTAGCCTCGGCTGTGAGTGGCCGAGACCGAGTCGCCGAAACCGAGCTGCCGAGGCTGAACCCGATGCTGACCATGCAGGACGCCCTGCTGACGTTGACCCGCTACTGGACCGAGCGCGGCTGCATGATCGTGCAGCCGTTCAACACCGAGGTCGGCGCCGGTACGCACAACCCGGCGACCATCCTGCGGGTGCTCGGCGGCGAGCCGTGGCGGGTGGCCTACGTCGAGCCCTCGGTGCGCCCGGACGACTCCCGCTACGGCTTCAACCCGAACCGGCTGCAGACCCACACCCAGTTCCAGGTCGTCCTCAAGCCCGACCCGGGCAACCCGCAGGAGCTCTACCTGGGCAGCCTGCAGGCCCTGGGCATCGACACCGCGGCGCACGACGTCCGCTTCGTGGAGGACAACTGGGCCTCGCCGGCGCTCGGCGCCTGGGGGCTGGGCTGGGAGGTGTGGCTGGACGGGCAGGAGATCACCCAGTTCACCTACTTCCAGCAGGCCGGCGGCCAGAGCCTGGACCCGGTGAGCGTCGAGATCACCTACGGGATCGAGCGGATCCTGATGGTGCTGCAGGAGGTCCGGCACTTCACCGAGATCGCCTACGCGCCGGGGGTCTCCTACGGCGAGGTGTTCGGCCAGGCCGAGTACGAGATGTCGCGGTACTACCTCGACGAGGCCGACATCGACACGGTGCGCCGCATGTACGCCGACTGCGCCGCAGAGGCGCGCCGCCTCATCGACGCCCGGCTGCCGGTGCCCGCGCACATTTACGTGCTGAAGTGCTCGCACGCGTTCAACATCCTGGACTCGCGCGGCGCGGTCTCCACCACCGAGCGGGCCACCTCCTTCGCCCAGATGCGCGGCATGTCGCGCGAGGTCGCCCAGCTCTGGCGGGACAGGCGCGACGAGCTCGGCGACCCGCTGGGGGAGGCGCCGCGCCTGGCCCCGGCCGTCGCCCGGCCGGTCGACCCGGCCGCTGTGCCGGCGGGGCCGGCCACCCTGCTGTTCGAGATCGGCACCGAGGAACTGCCCGCCGCCGAGGTGACCCGCCAGACGGCCGCCGTCCGCGCGGCCCTCGTCGAGCGGCTCGCGGCGACCCGGCTCACCTACGGCGAGCTGCGGGTGCAGGGCACCCCGCGGCGCATCGTCGCGATCGTCGACGACGTCGCGCCGCGTGAGCCCGACGTCGAGCGGGTCGTGCGCGGCCCGCGCCGCTCCGCCGCCTACGACGACCAGGGCGCGCCGACGAAGGCCGCGACGGGTTTCGTGCGCGGGCAGGGCGGCGACGTGGCGGACCTGACGGTCGTCGAGCACCGCGGGGTGGAGCACGTCGCCCTGGTGCGCACCGACACCGGCCGTCCCGCGACGGAGGTGCTCGCCGAGGTCCTCGGCGCCGTCCTGGGCGGGCTGCGCGCCGAGCGGAACATGCGCTGGAACGACCCGGAGCTGTCCTTCAGCCGTCCGGTGCGCTGGGTGGTGGCGCTGCTGGGCGGGGCGGTGGTCCCGGTCGCGGTGTCGACGCTGGCCGCGGGCTCCACCACCCGCGGGCACCGGCGCGCCGGGTCCCCGCCGATCGAGGTGACCGGCGCCGTCGGCTACCCGGAGCTGCTCGCCGAGAACTCCGTCCTGCTCGACCCGGCCGCGCGCCGCGAACTGATCGTCGACGAGGCCGCGAAGCTGGCGGCCGAGCACGCGGGCACGATCGACCTCGACGCCGAGGCCGACGTCCTCGACGAGGTGACCAACCTGGTCGAGTTCCCGCGTCCGGTGCTCGGCTCCTTCGAGCCGCGTTACCTCGACCTGCCTGCCGAGATCCTCACCACCGTCATGCACAAGCACCAGCGCTACCTGGCGGTGCGGGACACGGCCGGGGCGCTGCTGCCCTGCTTCGTCACGGTCGCGGACGGCGCGGTGGACGTGCCGCTGGTCCGCGCGGGCAACGAGGCGGTGGTGCGGGCCCGGTTCGAGGACGCGGCGTTCTTCTTCGACGCCGACCTCAAGGTCCCGCTGGAGACGTTCCGCGCGGGGCTGGCGAAGCTGACCTTCGAGCAGCGGCTCGGGTCGGTGGCCGACCGCGCGGAGCGCATCGCGCGGCTGGCCGGCCTGTTCGCGGACCGGCTCGCCACCTCCGACGCGGGCGCGCTGTCCCCGGCGGAGCGGCGGACGTTGGACCGCGCCGGCGAGCTGGCCAAGTTCGACCTCGCCACCCAGATGGTGATCGAGCTGTCCAGCCTGGCCGGGACGATGGCCCGCGAGTACGCCCGCCGCGCCGGCGAGCCGGAGGCGGTCGCCGTCGCGCTCCACGAGATGGAGCTGCCGCGCCGGGCCGGCGGGACGCTGCCGGCCACGGTCCCCGGCGCGCTGCTCGCCCTGGCCGACCGGATCGACCTGCTTGCCGGGCTGTTCGCGCTCGACGCGGCGCCCACCGGCAGCTCCGACCCGTTCGGTCTGCGCCGCGCCGCGCTGGGCGTCACCGCGATCCTGGCCGAGCGGCCGGAGCTGGCCGGGATCACCGTGGCCGACATGCTGGCCGAGGCCGCGAAGCTCGTCCCGGTGCCGGTTCCGGAGGCGGCCCTGGAGCAGGCCGACGCGTTCGTGCGCGGCCGGTTCGCCCAGTACCTGCTCGACACCGGCGTCGACCACCGGCTGGTCGGCGCGCTGCGCCCGCTGACCGGCCGGCCCGGCCAGGCGATGGTGACCCTGCAGGCACTGCGCCCGCTGGTGGAGACCGCGTCGTTCGCGCGGCTGGCCGCCGCGCTGGGGCGGGTCCGCCGGATCGTCCCGGCCGACGTCGCGCCGGGCATCGAGATCAGCGCCCTCGTCGACCCCGCCGACCACCGCCTCGCTCAGGCCGTCACCGAGCTGTCCCGCCAGCTGGCGGCGCGCACCGCCGGCCGCCTGCCCGGGCTCGACGACTTCGTGGCCGCCGCCGGGCAGCTCCCGGACGCGGTCGACGGCTTCTTCGACGCGGTGCTGGTGATGGCCGACGATACCGCGCTGCGCGCGGCCCGGCTCGGGCTGCTGGCGGAGATCCGCGACGTCGCCGCCGAGGTGCTGGACTGGGACGCGCTCGGCCCGCTGCCGGCCGCGCCGGGCGGCGCCGACGGCCCCACCGGCACCTGAGTACGCGTTGCGGAGCACCCAGGTGCGCCCGGGAGGTTTGGGCTGGTCCCGGACGGCTAACGTGACATCGCGTGGACCTGTCCCTCCGGCGGCTTGTGCCCCGTCCGCCCTCGGCGTCCTGGTTCAGGGTGCCCTGGTGGCGCTGGGCGGCCCGAATCGTCGCGATCATCGTCGGGATCGTGCTGCTCGGGTCCGTGATGACCTTCGGGCAGGTGTGGTGGGTCGGGCGCGGTGACGACCGGCGGGCCTCCGACGCGCTGATCGTCCTGGGCGCCTCGCAGTACGACGGCCGGCCGTCCGCCATCCTGGCCGCCCGGCTCGACCACGCCCTCGAGCTCTACCGGTCCGGGGTCGCGCCACGGGTCATCACGGTGGGCGGCAACCAGCCGGGGGACCGCTTCACCGAGGCCGAGGCCGCCGGGTCCTACCTGCGTGACCACGGCGTCCCGTCCAGCGCCGTGCTGGTGGTGCCCCAGGGCGTCGACACACTGTCGTCGCTGACCGCGGTGGCCGGGCTGATGGACAGCCGGCAGTGGCGGTCCGCGGTGGTGGTGACCGACCGCTGGCACAGCCTGCGCTCCCGGGCGATCGCCGACGACCTCGGCGTCGACGCGGTGACGTCGCCGGCGACGGCGGGCCCGGCCAACCGCGGGTTCGGCACCCAGATGCGGTACATCCTGCGCGAGGGGATCGGGTACCGCTTCTATCAGCTGTTCCATCGGGCCTCGCCGTCCGCGGCCCACACACCCGCCGTCTGACCCGCCCGGGGATCCCCGGGCGGGTGCCCCACCGGGGGGCGGCGGGACGCGCCCGCCGCGTGATGATCACCACGGTGTGGTGTCGGCCCAGGACGGGTGGACGTCGCGGACCACGCCCAGTAGTCCCTGCGTCCCGGCCGATCGCCAGGTGGCGGCGGGGCCGTGCGGGCCGGGTGACGAGCGGGAAGGTGTGACGAAGGCGCGATTGCGCCAGGCGTGGCGGGCCGTAGGTGCTGGTACGGTTCGGATCGCGGAGTGACAGGGTACTTCGGCAGGCGACGGAACGCTCGGGCCGGCCGGCCCTTGACACATCCGTGCAACCGATCTGCGCAGCACAATCCTGACTAAGGAGGCTGGTGTGGCAACTCCCGTGTCCGAAGTGGTCGGTGTCGCCGACCTGGAGACGGTTCGGGAACTCGCACAGCAGCTGCGGGTCGACTCGGTGCGCAGCAGCACCTCGGCCGGATCCGGTCACCCGACCTCCTCCATGTCCGCCGCGGACGTCATGGCGGTGCTGCTGACGCGCCACCTGCGCTACGACTGGGACACCCCGGACGACCCGGCGAACGACCACCTGATCTTCTCCAAGGGGCACGCGTCGCCCCTGATCTACTCGATGTTCAAGGCGGTCGGCGTCGTCACCGACGACGAGCTCATGACCGGCTACCGCCGGTTCGGGCACCGGCTGCAGGGCCACCCGACCCCGGTCCTGCCCTGGGTGGACGTGGCGACCGGATCGCTCGGCCAGGGCCTGCCCGACGCCGTCGGGGTCGCGCTGGCCGGCAAGTTCCTGGACAAGGTTCCGTACCGGGTCTGGGTCGTCTGCGGCGACAGCGAGATGGCCGAGGGCTCGATGTGGGAGGCGCTGGACAAGGCCGCCTACTACGGCCTGTCCAACCTGATCGCGATCGTGGACGTCAACCGTCTCGGCCAGCGCGGTCCCACCGAGTTCGGCTGGGACATGGACGCCTACGCCCGCCGGGTCGAGGCGTTCGGCGCCCGCGCGGTCGTGATCGACGGCCACGACCTGGGCGCGATCGACGCCGCGCTCGCCGACGCCGAGGACGCCTCCCGGCCCACGGTGATCCTGGCCCGCACCCGCAAGGGCGAGGGCTTCTCCGAGGTCGCCGACGCCGACGGCTGGCACGGCAAGCCGCTGCCCGAGGACATGGCCGCCCGGGCGATCGCGGAGCTGGGCGGCGAGCGGAACCTGCGCGTGCGCGGCCCGGTTCCCCCGGCGGACATGGCGCGCCCGGCCCCGGCCCAGAAGCCGGCGATCAAGCTCCCCACCTACGAGCTGGGCGCCAAGGTCGCGACCAGGCGGGCCTACGGCCAGGCGCTGGCCGCGGTCGGCGCGCACACCGACGTCGTCGCCCTCGACGCCGAGGTGAGCAACTCGACCTACGCCGAGGACTTCGCCAAGGCGCACCCCGAGCGGTTCTTCGAGATCTTCATCGCCGAGCAGCAGCTCGTCGCGGCCGCGGTCGGCCTGTCGGTGCGCGGGTACGTCCCGTTCGCCTCCACGTTCGCCGCGTTCTTCTCCCGCGCCTACGACTTCATCCGGATGGCGGCCATCTCGCAGGTCGACATCCGCCTGGCCGGATCGCACGCCGGGGTGGAGATCGGTGCGGACGGCCCGTCCCAGATGGCGCTCGAGGATCTCGCGATGATGCGGGCCGTGGGCGGCTCGACGGTGCTCTACCCGAGCGACGCGACCTCCGCGGCCAAGCTGATCGAGGCGATGGTCGGGATCTCCGGTGTCAGCTACATGCGGACGACCCGCGGTGCCTACCCGGTGCTCTACGGCCCGGACGAGACGTTCGCGCCGGGCGGTTCCAAGGTGCTGCGCAGCTCCGACGCCGACACCGTGACGCTGATCGGCGCCGGGGTCACCCTGCACCACTGCCTGGCCGCGGCCGACGTGCTCGCGGCCGAGGGAGTCTCGGCACGGGTGATCGACCTGTACTCGGTCAAGCCGGTGGACACCGCGACCCTGGCGGAGGCGGCGCGGGCGACCGGTGGCCGCCTCGTCGTCGCGGAGGACCACTACGCCGAGGGCGGCCTCGGCGGCGCGGTGCTCGAGGGCCTCGCGGGCGTCCTGCGCGACGGCAGCGTCTCGCTGCGGCTAGCGCATCTTGCCGTCGGTGAGCTTCCCGGTTCCGGTACCCCGGACGAGCTGTTGGACTTCGCCGGCATCTCCACGCCGCACATCGTCGAGGCGGCACGCGGCCTGCTGCGCTGAGACCACCTCCCGCGCCGGCTCGTCCGGCGCGGGATCCGCGGCCGCCCGTCTCCCTGGCCGGGCGGCCGCGGATCGTCACCGCGAGGGGTCGTACCAGACCTTCGCGGCGTTCCGGAGCCGGGCGATCACCTGGTCTCCGATCTCGAGGGCGGGCCGGTCGCCGGCCACCCGGGCCCGGGCACGCAGCTCCGTGCCGCTGACGGTGGTGCCGCTGACGGTGCCGCTGCCTGCCCCCGGGCCGGGGATGTTGGCCGCGTTGGCCGCGAGGGCGGCGTCCTCGTCCCGCACGGCGAGGGTGACCAGCACCTCGTGGCCGTGGTAGTCCCGCGCGACGACGCGGGCGAGGCGGCCCGACTCCTGTCCGCCGCCCGTGCCGGGCGGTGTCATCCGGCAGTGAGCGTCCGCGGGCACGAGTTCGATCTGCTCGGGCCGGACGAGCACTGTCACCGGCACCGGCCCAGGAGCGGGGTCGGTGAGGTCGACGTCCGTCCCGGTGACGGGCACCGTGCCCAGGGGTGTGCGGACCTCGCCGTCGCCGAGCCAGCCCCGGACCAGCGCGGCCTCGCCCACGAAGCCCGCCACCCACGGGTCGGCCGGCATCGAGTAGACCCGGTGCGGCGCGTCGACCTGGACGATCCGCCCCGCCCGCTGCACCGCCACCAGGTCGGCCATGCTGAGCGCCTCGTCCTGATCGTGGGTCACCAGGATGGCGGTGGTGCCGTCGGCGAGCAGCGCCTCCCGGACCTCGCGGCGCAGCGTCGCCCGCAGACCCGCGTCCAACGCCGTGAACGGTTCGTCCAGCAGGATCAGCGCCGGCCGGGGGGCGAGGGCGCGGGCGATCGCGACCCGCTGCTGCTGCCCGCCGGAGAGCTGGTGCGGCATGCGGTGGCCGTAGCCCTCGAGCCCCACCAGCGCCAGCACCTCGGCGACCCGTCCGGACCGGCGGGTGGCGTGGTCCAGGCCGTATCCCACGTTCCGCGCCACGTCGAGGTGCGGGAACAGGGCTCCCTCCTGGGGCACGACGGCGGCGCGCCGGTGGTGTGGCGGCTCGTGGACGCCGGGTCCGGCGACGGTCCGGCCCCGTACGCTGATCTCGCCCGCGTCGAGGCGTTCGAAGCCGGCGACGGCCCTCAGCAGCGTCGTCTTCCCGCAGCCGGACGGGCCGAGTACCGCGAGCAGCGAGCCCGCCGGCACGACGAGATCGAGGCCGTCGAGTGCGCGGACCGATCCGAAGCTGCGCACCGCGCCCCGCACCAGCAGCGCGGGCGGGTCCCCGCCCGTCCCCGCGCGGCTCACCGGGACACCTGTGCGCCGGACTCGGCCAGCACTCCGGTGCGGCGGGCGAGCAGCCAGGCCGGACCGGCGGAGACCACCAGCAGCAACGCCGCGTACGGGGTCGCCGCGGCGTAGGCGGCGACGCTTGTCTGCGTCCACAGCTCGGTGGCCAGGGTGTCCATGCCGGTCGGCCGCAGGAGCAGCGTCGCCGGCAGCTCCTTGACGCAGGCGATGAACACCAGGGCGGCGCCCGACGCCACCCCGGGGATCATCAGGGGCAGCGTCACCGTCCGTAGGACGCCGAGCGGGCGTCTGCCCAGCGAGGAGGCGACCTCCTCGAGGACCGCCGGGGCCTGCGCGGCCGCCGCGGCGATCCCCGCGACGGCGAGCGGCATGAACAGGGCCGCGTAGCCGAGGGCGAGCAGCCACGTGCTCTGGTACAGCGGGTAGGCGACGTTGATCCCGAAGAAGACCAGGGAGAGGCCGATCACGACGCCGGGCAGCGCGTGCGAGAGGTAGGTCAGCCGTTCGAGCAGGGCCGCCAGCCGCCCGGGTGAGCGGACCGCGAGGAGACCGACCGGCAGCGCGAGAACGGTGGTCAGCGCGGCGCCCGTGCCGGCCAGCCACAGCGTCGCCCCCGTCGCGCGGGCGACCTCACCGAGCGTGCCCGGCTCCGACACGCCGGCCGCCAGGCGCCGGGCGAGATTCACCGCCGGCAGACCCAGCGAGAGCGCGCAGAGCCCGGCCATCGCGGCGGCGACCGGGAGCCGAGCCCGTCCCAGGCGCAGCCGCGGGTGCGGCCGCCGGGCCCCCGACCCGAGCCGGGTGTAGCGGGCGTGCCTCGTGCGCGTCACGCTCTCCGCCGACAGGACGACCACGGTCAGCAGGACGAGGGCCGTGGAGAGCAGCACGGCGCCGGTCCGGTCGAAGCCGAGGTCGAACGTCACGAACACCGCGCGGGTGAACGTGTCGGTCCGCAGGATGGACACGGCCCCGAAGTCGGAGAGCACATACAGTGCCACCAGCAGCGCGCCGGCGCCAATCGCCGGGCGGATCTGCCCGAGTGTCACCGCGACACCGGTGCGCAGCGGTCCGCGTCCGAGCGACGCCGACACCTCCTCCTGCGCCGGGTCCGCCCCGACCAGCGCCGCGGTCACCGGCAGGAACACATACGGGTAACAGCAGAGTGTCAGCACGAGCGCCGCCGGCCAGAAACCCTCCATCCCCCGGAACGTCGACACCCAGGTGAAGGCGGCGATGTAGGTCGGCACCGCGAGCGGGAGCGCCGCCAGGACGGCGAACGCCCGCCTGGCGGGGAGGTCCGTGCGCGTGACGGCGAAGCCCGAGCCGACCCCGAGTACCACGCAGGCGGCGGTGACCACCGCGGCCAGTGCCAGGCTGCGTGCGGTCAGCTCCGCGACGCGTGTGGTCAGCACCGTCTCGGCCCACCCCGCCCAGCCCGGCGTGAGCGCCCGGACCAGCAGGTAGCAGAGCGGTATGGCGGTGACCGCCGCGGCGCCGAGGGCCGCCAGCGACAGCAGCGGACGACGGGGCGGCGACAACCGGGACAGCGGGAGGGCCCGCGACACGGCGCTCAGGGTGTCAACCCCGACGCCTGGATGAGGGCGATCGTGCCCTCGAGACCATCGAGGTCGTTGAGGTCGACGTCCGGCGTGGTCAGCTCGGCCAGCGCGGGCAGCCCGGCCGGGCCGGCCACCCCGTCGACCACGGGGTACTCGAAGGTCTGCTCGGCGAAGTACGTCTGGGCGTCCGGGCCGAGCAGGTAGTCGACGAACGCCTGCGCCTCGGGGTCGTCGGCGGCGGTGGTGAGGATCCCGACCCCGGCGACGTTGACCAGCGCGCCGATGTCACCGCCGGGGAAGAAGTGCAGCCGGGCGTCGAGCCTGTCCGGCGCGACGCCGCGCTCGGCCGCCAGCTCGCCCACGTAGTAGTGGTTGATCAGGCCGATGTCGAGCGTGCCGGCGTCGACCTCCTCGAGAACCGCGAGGTTGCTGTCGCGGATCTGCGGCTCGTTGTCCGCGAGCCCGGCGAGGAACTCGCGGGTGCGCTCCTCGCCGTGCACAACGGTCATCGCGGTGACGAAAGCCTGGAACGAGGCGTTGGTCGGCACCACCCCGACCCGCCCGCTCCACCGGGGCTCGGTGAGCTCGAACACCGACGCCGGCAGCTCCGTCTCGGCCACCGCGTCCGCGTTGTAGACGAGGACCCGGGATCGCGCGGTCACCCCCACCCATTCGCCGCCCGCGGATCGGAAGCCCGCCGGCACCGCGTCCAGGCTTGCCGCGGGCAGCCGCGTGAACAGGCCCTCCTTGGCCACCGCGCCGAGCGCGCCGGCATCCTGGGCGAGGAAGACGTCGGCTGGTGACCGGTCGCCCTCCTCCAGGAGCTGGGCCGCCATCTGCGCGGTGTTGCCGTACCGGGCCTCGACGTCGATGCCGGTGTCGGCGGTGAACCGCTCGAGCAGCGGCGCGATCAGATCCTCGTTCCGGCCGCTGTACAGGGTGAGGGAGCCCTCGGCCGCGGAGCCGCCGTCGTCGCCGCAGGCGGTGAGGACGGTGAGGGCGGTGACGAGCGCCGCCAGTGCGAACCCGGACTGCGCTCTGCGGCGTGCGTGGCGTGCGTGGCGTGCGCGCCGCCGGGGGTGCCGGTGGGCGTGCGGCGCGTCGTCGGGGGTGCTCGCGCGGACATCAGGCACGGCGGAAGTCCCTCTCTGTGAGACGTGCTGGCAGCGCGACCGGGCCCGGCGCAACTTCTACGATGTTTGTAGAACTTAGCGGAGCCTTACCTTAAACCTGATGACTGTGGCGCGGTTCACATATGCCACGCAAAGGCTCGCCTGGGCCCCGCTGACCAGCGCGTTCACGGCCGGCAACCGGCCGCGGCCCGGGGCGGGTGAGGGTCAGCAGTCCCTGTTCGTGAAGGCGAACGGGAGGGGAAGGTCGACCAGCGCCTCGATCGCCAGACCGCAGGACGCGGCGGCGAGCGCCGCCGGGAGCGCGGACAGCGCAATCCGGTTGAGCCGGTTCCCGGGCGGCGGCACCAGCAGCGCGGCCACGCGGCGCGGGACCGGGCCGGACCCGGACGGCAGCCGTCGTCGTCGGGCGCTGACCGGTGCCCCGTACCGGCCGCCGACGACTCGGCGGCGGCGGCCGGGATCGCGGCGGAAACTGCCGATGTGCAGGGTGGTCGTGCCGCACACGGCGTGGGGTGAGGTCGTCAGCAACGCGGCTGTGCTGATCGCGCGGGCCACGACGCGGCGGTCCCGGATCACCCGGGCGGCGTCCTCGTCCGCCCAGCGTTCGACGGCGTACTCGAGGGTCGGCGCGACCGCGCGCAGGCCCGGATGCGCGGCGGCGGCGAGCCGCGCGGCGAAGCTGAAACGGTGATGGCGGGCTGCCAGGTGGGCGCGTTCGTGCGCGATGACGATCTCTCGTTGCTCGGCGGTGAGCGCCGACATCATGCCGCTGGTCACGACGATCCGACCCGGTGATCCGGGTAGGGCGAACGCGTCCACCCGGTCGTCGGGCACCACGACGACCTCGGCGGCACCGGGCAGCGCCGCGGCCTGCGCGCGTGCCGACCGAAGCCCGAGCCGTTGCCGGCGTACCGTCGCCCCGACCGCGCCGACCTGCGCGCAGAACGCGACGAGCGACGCCCAGGACAGCCACCGGGGAGTGACGGCGGTCCGCCAGGCGTCGGTCACCGGCCCGGTGCCGACCACCAGGGCCCAGAGCTCGACCGCGGCCGGAGCCGCGAGCGCCGCGAGACTGATCATGCTGGCCGCGGCGACCAGCACCGCCGCGACGGTGCAGGCGACGACCGCCGTCCGCGGCCACAGCAGATCCACCAGCGCGCGGATGACCAGCATTGTCAGCAGGGGGGCGACGAGCACCGACCCGAGGAGATGATCACTCATCGGACTCGGTGATCAGGGATCGCAGCAACGCCTCGTCGCCGGGGGAGAGGGCGGCGAGGAAGTGAGCCAGGGCCACCCGGTGATCGGCCTGGTCGTCCAGCAGCCGTGTCATCCGCCGGGCGGCGGCGGCGGCCGGGTCGCCCGCGGCGTAGCGGTACGCACGGCCGTCGCGGTGTCGCGTGACCAGGCCTTTGGCGTGCAACCTGGTCAGGATCGTGACAACGGTGCTGTAGGAGAGCGGGATCGACCCGGGAAGCCGCGCGCGTACCTGGGCGGGCGACAGTGCGCCGCCGGACTGGGCCAGGATGTCGACGATCTCCGTTTCGAGGGAACCCCGTGCCCGGCGACCCGTCGCGGACCGAACCGTCGAGTCGACCCGCTCGGCGTCCGCGCCGGCGGGCCCGCCGTTCTCGGTGTTCTCGGTGTTCTCGGCCGAGGCACCGTCGGGGCCGCGCCGCTCGCCGGACGGCATCGCCTCGTCGGGGCTCATAGGCCCACCTTACGAGTGGGTCGGCACGGTCCGGGCGGTCTCAGCCGGGTCGGTTCAGGCGGCCGAACGCGTGGGTCAGCGGCTGCCCGAGCAGGATGGGCCCCGCCAGCGACCCGACCGAGGCGGCCCGCAACGGCGGGGCCACAGCCCACCGCCGGCCCCGCGCCGTCCGCTCGCCCACCCGGACCGCGCCCCGCCAGAGCGCGGCCGCGAGGTGCTCCGCGCGCGGTCGGCTCAGTCGCGCCCGTTCGGCAGCGGCCGCCGTGCCTGTCCCGATCGCCAGGCAGAGCAGGAGCACCGGCAGCGGCCCCAGCGAGGGAAGCGCGATCTCGTACACCGCGTAGTGCGTGAGATAGGTGTACAGGGACGCGCCCGCGATCCCCCCGGCGAGCGCGACGACAGCCCCGGGAAGCGGCACCCGTGGGACGAACATGAGCGCGGCCAGGCCCACCAGCACCACCGTCTCCCGTGTCGGATTGCCGAAATAGCCCGGTACCGTCGCGGCCGCGATCCCCAGCACCGTGAGACGCCCGGCGGTGCCCGTCGTCCGGCAGGCGAGCCAGCCGAGCATGAAGAACCACGCCGCGCCATGCGTGACGTAGAACGCGCTGGGGAAGGTCCCGACGCCGTCCGTCGGGATGTTGACCAGCAGCGCGAGCCCCAGCAGCACGAGGGCGAAGACGAATCCGTTCCGTTGTTCCCAGCGCCGGACCGAGGGGATCGCGAACAGCGCGGCCAGCAGGACCAGCACCTGGACGAGGACCTCGACGAACCAGTACCCGGGCACCCCGCGGCGCAGGTAGTTGTCGATCAGTGCCACGTTGGACAGGCCCACGTCCGAGGCCCTGACCGCCCGCCAGGCCAGCCAGAGCATGGACGGGACCGCGATGCGCCCGGCGGCGCGCAGGATCCGGCGGCTCGTCGCCGCCCCCCGCCCGGTGCCGCCGGGGCCGCCGGGCGTCAGGCAGAACCGCGCGAAACTCCACCCGGCGACGACGAGGAGGAGATGCGCCCCGCCGAGCAGATGGAACAGCCCGACATGGTTGGCGACGATGAGCACCACGGCCACCGCCCGCAGCACGACGTTGACCTCGACGGTCCGGATGAGACCGGTTCCGGTTCCGGTCGTGCGGGCCGGGAGGGTGCCGCCGCCGTCCCGGCCGCGTGCGCGCCGCCGTCCGGGTCGTCGCGTGTACCCGTCGCGCTGGGCGGCGAGGCGTTCGAGTTCGGCCACGGGCATCGTGGGCCAGGCGGTCGGGAGATGACCGAGCACGCGCTCGATCTCCAACGACATCCGCACATAGGTCAGGGAGTCGCCGCCGAGCCCGACGAAGGTGGCGTCATCCGGTACGTCGGCGTGGCCCAGGATCCGGGCGAACCGCGCGCGAACGACCGACGTCGCCGCGGGAGACAGGGCTGCAGGCGGGCCGGACGGGTGCGCGCCGGACGTCTCGGCCCCGGAGGGGTGCGCGTCGGCCCATGCGCGGACGGCCGGATAGTCGATCTTGCCGTTGGGTCGGCGGGGGATCGCCTCGACGGCCAGTACCCGGACATGGGCCGGTGGCAGGCGCAGCCGGGTGGCCAGGACGGCGGCCGCCTGATCGGTCCCGGGTGCCGTCACCAACACGGTCAGCTGTTCGTCCGTTCCGACGCACGCCGCGCTCAGGCCGCGCTCGGCGAGGATGCGCTCGGTGCGGTCGAGGTCTATGCGCAGACCGAACAGCTTGACGAAGCGCGAGGCCCGTCCGACGATCTCGTACAGCCCGTCCGGTGCGCGGCGCGCGATGTCACCGGTCGTCAGAGCCTCCACCGTGCGGCCCGCCGCGAGGTCCGCCGCGTTCTCGGCGTATCCCATCATCACGTTCGGTCCCCGGTAGACCAGCTCGCCCTGCGAGGGCTGGTCGGGGTCGGGGACGATCTCGAACGATCCGCCGGGGATCGGTCGTCCGATCGACTCCGGGCGGGTCATGGCGAGGTCCGGCGGCAGGTACGCCATCCTCGCGGTCGCCTCGGTCTGGCCGTACATCGCGAAGAACCGCCAGCCGCGGCACCGGCCGAGCCGTGCGAGTTCACGGATCCGCTGTGGCGCCAGGGCACCGCCGGCCTGGGTGACATACCGCAGGAGCGGCAGATCCATGTCCTCGAAGCCGATCCGCCGCAGCAGGTCGAACGTGTACGGCACCCCGTGCAGGCTGGTCGCGCCCCACTCGCGGAACATCGTCCAGAACCGCTCGGCGGTGACCGAGCCCTCGGGGAGCAGCAGCCCGGCGCCGCGCGCGAGGTTGCTGTTCACGACCGAAAGGCCGTAGCAGTAGTGGATCGGCAGCTGGACCGGTGCGCGGTCGCTGTCCCGGATATCCAGGTACGACGCGATCGCCTCGGCGTTCGCCTGGACGCCGTCGGCCGAGAGCCGGACGAGTTTCGCGGATCCGGTCGAGCCCGAGGTCGACAGCAGCAGGGCAAGGTCGGGGTGCAGGTCCCGGGTCGGCCCGGTGTGGTGCTCGCGCATCCGCCAGCCCTCCGGTGCGCGCGCCAGGACGACGTCCGGGCGGTACACCGCGGTGAGTTCCCGAGCCTGCTCGTCGTCGGGGCCGACGAGCAGCACGGGATGCCCGGCGGCGAGCGCGGCGAGGTAGACCACGAGCGGCTCGGGGTCGTCAGACAGCTCGGCGGCTCCCAGGATCATCACCAGCCGCCGCGTCGGGCCCAACCTCGTGACGGCCTGGTCCACCCGGTCCGCGAGCTGGCGGTAGGTGAGCGTTGATCCGTCGGCGCCGACGGTGGCGAGCCGGTCACCGAAGACGCGTAGTCCGCGCGCGAACGGGACGCCAACGCTGGCACGCATCTCTGGCAGGCCCCGACCCTCGCACAACGCAGACGACGACACCGGGTGGATGACGGCGGACTGGAGATGGGCCCGTGTCAGGGCCAGTCCCCATACATGCCCACGTCATCCACCCAGGTGGAAGGCGCTTAGCTTAAGCTCACCTTTCCCTGGAACGCCAGAACCGGGTCCTTCGTTCGGCAGGCAGGGTGAACGGCGCGATGTGGCGAGGCGGCAGTGTGACGGGAGACGCCGGCGGGTATGGGCAGCCGCGGGGTGAGGGTGGGACGTCCCCTCGGGGGTGAGCCGAGGGGATCAGTCGTCGCCGGCCGGGGACGGACCGCCACCGAAGGTCATGTCGACCAGGGTGAGGTAGAGGCGGTCCGGCCGTGGCAAAAAATTGATCTTCGAGAGGGCCTGGTCCTGCCCCGCGGACTCGACCACGAACTCGCCGTAGCCGAGGAGCCGCCCGAGCGGGTCCCGGTTGTAGGTGAGATCCGTGATCTTCGACAGTGGCATCGTCTGAACCTTCCGGAAGACGATGCCGGACACCTTCAGCAACCGCTTGTCGGTGATCATCAGGTGGTCGAAGTGCCAGTCCGCGATCTTCCAGAGCATCCGGAGGATCATGAACAGGGCGAAGTACCACAGCACAGTGGTGATCGGCCCGGTGTCGATGCCCTGCGCCGCGAAGAGGATGTTCACGACGAGCGCGAGCATGACGGCACCCAGCGTCTGCAGAAGGATCGGCAGCATGATGGCCCAGTGCAGCCGGACCATCATCACCAGGCGTTCCTGGGAGGCCAGGTACTTGGTGTCCCGCAGCGCAGGGTCGGGAAGCTGGAGTCTCACCACGGACGAAGTGTCGCAGACATGAGGCCCCGCCGGGACCGCATCACAGGGCCGTGTCTGTCACGAACTCCGACACTCCGTTCCCGATGTCCTCGAGCCAGCCGAACACCCGGTCGATGATGCTCGCGGCGCTGTCCGGTGCGGTGACGACGAAGAAGATAAGGAATGCGATCGCACCGTACTTGACGATCTTGTCCACGGCGGGCCTCCGGGCCGAGTTGGGGGAACGGGGTGCGCCCAAAGTATCGCCGTTGCGATCGACGTAGGTACGTGAATCGCGCCGATACGCTCGGCTATGTGGTCAGTGAGTGGTATGACCCTGCCGACCTGGCGCGACGGGTCACAGAGCAGGACAAGGCTACACCGGGCGAACGCACCCCGTTCGAGCGGGATCGTGCCCGAGTGCTCCATTCGAGCGCCTTGCGGCGACTTGCCGGAAAAACCCAGGTCGTGGGCCCGCTCGACGACGACTTCCCGCGCACCCGGCTGACCCACTCGCTCGAGACGGCGCAGATCGGGCGCGGTCTGGCCCGCTCGCTGGGCGCCGATCCCGACCTGGTGGACGCCGCCTGCCTCGCCCACGACATCGGGCATCCCCCGTTCGGTCACAACGGAGAGGTGGCGCTCGACCAGGCGGCGCACACCTGCGGCGGGTTCGAGGGCAACGCCCAGAGCCTGCGCGAGCTGACCCGGCTCGAGGTGAAGATCGTCGCGCCCGCCGGGGAGACCGGCGGTGGCGCGGCCGGCGGCGGCGTGGGGCTGAACCTGACCCGGGCGACCCTGGACGCCGCCGTGAAGTACCCGTGGCTGCGCCGCGCCGGCACGCCGAAGTTCGGGGCCTACGCCGACGACGCCGGCATCCTCTCCTGGCTGCGCCGCGACGCCCCCGGCGCGCGGCGCAGCTTCGAGGCCCAGCTCATGGACTGGGCGGACGACGTGGCCTACTCCGTGCACGACCTGGAGGACGGCGTCGTCGCCGGGCACATCGACCTCGCCGCGCTGCGTGACCCCGAGCTGCGTGCCGAGCTGGCCGCCCGGACGGCGGCCTGGTACCCGGACGTCGACGCGCCCGCCGCGGCGGCCGGGCTCGACCGGCTGCGCGCCCAGCCGTGGTGGATCCGGGAGGAGGTCGGGTCCGTCGCCGGCCTGGCCGCGCTGCGCGCGATGACCAGCGAACTCGTCGCCCGGTTCTCGATGGCCGCGGTGCGGGCCACCCGCGAGCGGCACGGAGATGAGCCGCTGCGCCGCTACCGGGCCGACCTGGTCGTGCCGGTGGAGACGCTCGCCGAGTGCGCGGCGCTCAAGGGCGTCACCGCGTGGTACGTGATGGGCCGGCCCGGCGCCGCCGAGCGGCGGGCCCGGCAGCGCGAGCTGATCGCCGAGCTGGTCGACCTGCTCGCGGCCAGCGCCCCGGCGTCGCTGGACGCGCCGCTGGCCGACTCCTACCGGCACGCGGCCGACGACGCGGCCCGGCTGCGGGTGGTCATCGACCAGGTCGCCCGGCTCACCGACGCCAGCGCCGGGCGCCGGCACGCGGCACTGACGGGCCGCCCGCTGCCGAGGGCGCTGTGACCAGCGAAAAACGACGTACGCTGTGATCGCTGCCGACAGCGTTTGGGATGGGATGTGACCGTGGCGCGATGCTGGAGTGATCCGGGTGGTCCGTCGGGCGCGTCCGTTGTGGTTCGTGGCGCATCATGGTTCGGCCGGAGCGCGCCGCTCGGTGTGGTCGAGCGTGCGCGTGCGGTGACGTCGCCGTGGCGGTCCGTGGGGTCGCCGATCGGTCGCCCACGGAGTTCCTGCCGGCAAGATCGGCACTGTCGGCCGGATGACAAGTACCATCACGCTAAAGGACCGTTGACACCGGCGTCATCGGTGGCACCGTCCGGCCGGCGGCATAGTAGCCCCGGCGGTCGGCCGTACCACCGGCAGCGTCGTATCAGGTGACCGGACACAAGTAACCCGCGACGCGCAACCCCCGACCGGGGCGCGCCGTCTATCCAGTGACTCGGACCAGTGACCTCGGAGCCCGCCGCTGGTGGGTCCGCCGGACGTGAGCAGGGAGGGTATCGGTGGCCGGACGCATCCGCGACGCTGACATCGCTCTCGTACGGGAGCGCTCACCCATCGCGGACGTCATCGGTGACCACGTGCAGCTCCGTCCGGTCGGCGGTGGCAGCCTGGTCGGCCTGTGCCCGTTCCACGACGAGAAGTCACCGTCGTTCAACGTGCGGCCCTCGGTCGGGTTCTTCCACTGCTTTGGCTGCAACGAGGGCGGGGACGTCTACGCCTTCATCCGCAAGATCGACGGGTTGACCTTCCCGGAGGCCGTCGAGCGGCTCGCCCGGCGGGCCGGCATCACGCTGACCTACGAGGGCGGGGGCACCACCAGCCGCGCGGTGACGAGCCAGCGTCAGCGGCTGCTGGACGCCCACCGGCTGGCCGCCGAGTTCTACGTCGAACAGCTCCACTCCTCCCCGGACGCCCGGGCCGGCTGGGAGTTCCTGGCCTCGCGCGGCTTCGACCGGGCGGCGGCGGAACAGTTCGGTCTCGGCTACGCGCCGTCGTCCTGGGACGCGCTGACCAGGCACCTGCTCGCCCGCCGGTTCACCGCCGAGGAGCTGGAGCTGGGCGGGCTGGCGAAGCGGGGCGGCCGCGGCGGCCTCATCGACCGGTTCCACCACCGCCTGCTGTGGCCGATCCGCGACCTCGGCGGCGAGGTCGTCGGTTTCGGCGGCCGGCGCCTCGCAGAGGGCCCCGATGCCGGTCCCAAGTACCTCAACACCGCCGAGACGCCGCTGTTCAAGAAGGCGAAGCTCCTCTACGGCGCCGACCTGGCCCGCCGCGAGATCGCGCGCCGCTACCAGGTTGTCGTCGTCGAGGGCTACACCGACGTCATGGCGTGCCACCTGGCCGGGGTGCCGACGGCGGTCGCGAGCTGCGGAACCTCCTTCGGTGCCGACCACGTCGCGATCGTCCGCCGGCTGCTGATGGACTCCGACGCCCGCACCGGCGAGGTCATCTTCACCTTCGACGGAGACAAGGCGGGCCAGGCCGCCGCCCTGCGGGCCTTCGAGTACGAGGACCGCTTCGTCACCCAGACCTTCGTCGCGGTGCAGCCGGACGGCCTCGACCCCTGTGACCTGTGGACGCAGCACGGTGACGCGGCCGTGCGCGACCTGGTGGCCAGTCGCCAGCCGCTGTTCGAGTTCGCCATCCGCGGCGTGATCGACCGCTACGACCTCAACACCACCGAGGGCCGCATCGCCGCGCTGGACGCGGCAGCCCCGCTGGTGAACCGGCTCAAGGACGCCGGCATGCGGCACCGGTACGCGGTGAACCTCGACCGCTGGCTCGGCTTCCTCGACGAGCGGTTCGTGGTCGAGCGGGTGGGGCAGCACCGGCCGCAGGCCGGGGCGGCCGAGGGCGTCGGCGCGCGCCGGCGGCTGGACCCGGCGCCGGACGATGCGACCGCCATCGTCGAACGGGAGACCCTCAAGCTCGCCCTGCAACATCCGGGGCTGGCCGGGCCGATGTTCGACACGCTGTCCACAGAGCTGTTCACTGTTCCCGCGCACCGTGCCGTCCGGGAGGCGATCGCCGTGGCGGGCGGGGTGTGCGCGGGTCTGTACGCGGCCGGTGACCCGTCCGGCTGGGTTGCGGCGGTGGTGGACGCGACGCCGGACGAGGAGCTCCGGCGGTTCGTCCTCGCGCTCGCTGTCGAGGGGGTGCTGTGCGACCACGATGTGGACGACCGCTACGTCGACGATCAGATGTCGCGTGTGCAGGAACTGCATGTGACCCGTCGGATCCGGGAACTCAAGTCGCGGGTGCAGCGACTGAACCCGGCATCCGACACCGATGCCTTCAACCGTGCGTTCGGTGAGCTGATTGCTTTGGAACAGCACAAGCTCCAACTCCGGGAGCGGGGCGTAGGTGCCGCGTAACCTGGGTCGATCCCGAGAAGGAAGTGACGAGATTCCGCCCATGAGTCCTACCGTCCTACCCCGCGAGGCCCAGGTGGACGAGGTCAAGGACCTCATCACCCGTGGCAAGGAGATCGGTTTCCTCACCACCGAGGACGTCACGGTCGCGATCCAGGCGGCCGAGCTGCCCCCCGAGCAGGCCGAGACCGTCCTGCAGGTGCTCAACGACGAGGGCATCGAGGTCCTCGAGGCCGGGGGGGAGAACGCCGACGAGGCGGATCTGCTGGCCCGTCGCCGCCGCGAGGAGGAGGAGCTCGCGCTCAAGGCGCCGACCTCCGACCCGGTGCGGATGTACCTCAAGGAGATCGGCAAGGTACCGCTGCTCACCGCGGAGGAGGAGGTCGACCTCGCCAAGCGGATCGAGGCGGGCCTGTTCGCCTCCGAGAAGCTCGCGGTGGCGACGAAGAAGACCTCCCCGCAGATGCGGCGGGATCTCGAGGCCATCGAGCGGGACGGTCAGATCGCCAAGCGGAAGCTCGTCGAGGCGAACCTGCGGCTCGTCGTCTCGATCGCCAAGCGCTACGTGGGGCGCGGGATGCTCTTCCTGGACCTCATTCAGGAGGGCAACCTCGGCCTCATCCGCGCGGTCGAGAAGTTCGACTACACCAAGGGCTACAAGTTCTCCACCTACGCCACCTGGTGGATCCGGCAGGCCATCACCCGCGCCATCGCGGACCAGGCCCGGACGATCCGCATCCCGGTGCACATGGTCGAGACGATCAACAAGCTGATCCGCATCCAGCGCCAGCTCCTGCAGGACCTCGGCCGGGAGCCGAGCCCGGAGGAGATCGCCAAGGAGATGGACCTCACGCCCGACAAGGTGCGGGAGATCCTCAAGGTGTCGCAGGAGCCGGTCTCCCTGGAGACGCCGATCGGTGAGGAGGAGGACTCCCACCTCGGCGACTTCATCGAGGACTGCGACGCGGTCGTCCCGGTGGACGCCGCCAGCTTCATCCTCCTGCAGGAGCAGCTCGACTCCGTGCTGCACACGCTGTCCGACCGCGAGAAGAAGGTGATCCAGCTGCGCTTCGGCCTCACCGACGGCCATCCGCGCACGCTGGAGGAGGTCGGCCGCGAGTTCGGGGTCACCCGGGAGCGTATCCGGCAGATCGAGTCGAAGACGCTGTCGAAGCTGCGCCACCCGTCCCGATCCCAGAAGCTGCGCGACTACCTGGAGTAGTCGAACTCGTAGTAGTCATTCGTTGACTTAACGTGTTCGGCCTGTCAGGGTCGGACCTTGTGACGCAGCGGTCAGGCAGTCCGGAAGGATCTGCGGCTCCCGGACTCTCTGACGGTAGGGCTTCAGCACCCGCGCGCATCTCGCGTGTCCGCTCCCTGGCGGTGGCAGTGACAGGGGGACGGACGTTTCTCGGCGCGAGGTGGGTCCGCGCTCTGCTGGCGCTGACCCCGCCCGCCCGGCAACCAGGTCTCGCGCTGTGGCTGCTCGGGCTGGCCCCGCATTACTTCCGGGGCCGCGACCGGGGCGGCGAAGCCCATCGCAACCGTGTGTCACGAGAGCTGTTCGTCCGGGATGTGCTCGCACCGTTCCTGGCACCCGAGCAGGACCTGCTCGACATCGGCTGCGGCCCCGGGTACCTGGCGAGGGCGGTGGCCGGGCGGGTCTGGTCCGTCACGGCGGTCGACGTCTCGCGGGGCGTCCTGGCCTGCGCGCGGGTCCTCAACCCGGCAGTCAACATCGATTATCGGACTCCCCGGGAGTTCTTCGGATCCCGGCGTCGGGTGGACATCGCCGTGTCCCTCGCGGTCGCCGAGCACCTCGGCGACGGTGAGCTGTCGGCGATGCTGTCCTCGGTACGGCCCACACTCCGACCGGGCGGCCGCCTTCTCCTTCGCGTGGCCGTGGCGGACTCCGACACCTCCGGCGAGGGCGTGCCGCCGTCCGCCGGTCCGGCACCTGGCCTGTGGGGTCGATACGCCCTCCGGATCCACCCGCGCACCCGGGACCACCTCGTGGGGCTGGTCGAACGGGCCGGGTTCAGCGACGTCGAGCTCCACGCCCTGGGCACGCTGACCGACCTCGACGACGGGCTTGCGGCCCGGCATCTGCTGGTCGCCACCCGCCCGCACGATCCGGTCGCACTCCGGACCGCACTCGAGTTCGCTCAGGCCCGCCCGGACAGCCAGGTAGGCATGCGTGTCGGGGTTGGTTCGGACGCGCGGACCGGGCCGGATGGCGTGGCGGCGGTCCTGGTGGACCTCGAGGAACGCCGAGCGACCGCCTGAGGCCCGCCTCCGGCGTGGTCAGGTGATGCTCTGCGCGGGTGCTCCGCCGACAGGGGAGACGTCCGGCTCGCGTCCCAGCAGCGCGGCGAACACGGCCCGGGTGTGGTCGCCGGGGTCGGTGATGGCCCGCGCCCACTCGGAGGCCTGCCGGCCGGCACGGGCCAGGCGCGCCCGGTCGGCGAGCAGGTCCTGCAGGATGTGTGCCAGAGCCGGCGCGGATTCGTCGGCTGGAGTCCATCCGGTCATGCCTCGTTGATAGGCGTCGCGGGATCCGCCCTGCGCCGGGCCGATCACCGCACAGCCCGCGAGCTGCGCCTCGATGAGCGCCGTCCCGTGGGCCTCGCCGCTGGCGGGCGCGGTCGTGCGCGTCCGCGTGCAGAGGGCGAACAGGTCCGCCGTGGCGTACAGCCTGGCCAGGGCCTCGTCGCCGGGATCCTCGTGCAACTCGGTGTGTTCCCGTGCGGCGACGTGGGCGTGGAGGGCTCCTGGCGCCGGGCCGGGGCCGGCAATCACCAGCCGCACCGGTCCCAGCGTGCGGCTCGCGGTCTTCACGGCCTCGAGGAGGGCCGGCAGGCCCTTGACGTCCCACTCGTCGAGCGGGAAGACGCTGAGAACGGTGGGTATCGGCGGCAGCGGCCGGCGGCGGGCGGCCTCGGCGAGCAGCGTCTCCCGCCAGTGATGGTCCAGTCCGGGCGGGAGGATCGCGCCCATCCGCACGGTCGACAGCGCGCCCGCGCCGAACGAGCTGGTCGTCACCGGATACAGCAGCGGGTCACGGCGCAGGAGGAACCGCAGGTGCGGACGCATCGTCCACATGTCGGTGCCGTGGAAGAGCACGGGGACGCGGCGGGCGCCGGTGATGCGGGCGGCGACGATCCCCGCCGGGACGAGATCGACCCGCCCCACCACGATGCTCTCGACCGTTCCCAGCCGCCGCGTCCGGGCGACGGTGCTCCACAGCGACCGGCACCGGGCGGTGAACTCCGTGCCCATGCGGCCGGCCCACTCGCCCCATTCGTTCGGTTCGATCCGCGAGACTTCGGCGCCGCCCGAGTGCAGACCCGCTGTGACAGCGGTGAGGTGACGCGCCGCTTCCGGATGCGGCTGTGCCGGGCTCAACAGGAGCACTCGTGGATCGGTCGCGCTCGGTTCGGTCGTGGCGGGAGATCTGAGAGTCATGGGCACGGAAAGTGATACTAGTTAGTCTCTCCGTAGTTGTGGTGATGCGTGGGCGTGTCAGTCGGAGAGGTTCCGGGCTGGAGTCGTCGTCAACCCGGCCGACCTGTCCGTGTCGTGTCGCGGTTCGCGCCGGCGGGCCTCGGTGTGGCGTGACGTCCATTACCCTTTGTGTTTGAACAATCTCTTCGTGTAGCCGGACAGTTTGTGTTCGAGTGGGAGCCACAAGGAGTCGCCGATGACCACGGATCTCAGATACCGCAATGCCGGAAACCCGGCCCTGCTCGATCTTGTCGACATTCCACCTGGCCGTGCCCTCGACTGTGGCTGCGGCGCGGGCGACAACGCGCGGCGGCTGCGCGAGCGGGGCTGGCGGGTGACCGGGGTGACCCTCGATCCGGCGGAGCTGGCTGCCGCCGCGGCGGAATGCGAGACCATCAAGCTTGCCGACCTGGCCAATGGCCTGCCGTTCGCCGCGGACGGGTCGTTCGACCTCGTCCTGCTCTCGCACATCCTGGAACACCTCGTCGATCCGGCACCGCTGCTCGCCGAAGCGCGGCGCGTCCTTGCACCCGGCGGGCGGATCGCCGTCGCTCTGCCGAACGTCGCGCACTTCCGCCAGCGTGCCCAGCACCTCGTAGGCCGGTTCGACTACACCGAGACCGGCGTCATGGACTCCACCCACGTCCGCTTCTTCACTGTCGTGACCGCTCGGCGACTGCTGGAGGACAACGGGCTCACTGTCCTCGCGGTCGGAGCCAGCGGCGGCCTGCCCCTGTGGCGCAGCCGGCAGTGGCTACCGGACTCACTGGCCGCACGGGCGGACCGCTGGGCGCTGGAGACTCGACCGAACCTCTTCGCCTGGCAGTCGGTGTTCCTTGTGACGGATGCGCGGACGAGGTCAGCGGGCGCGATCCCGTCACCCACGCCCGCGAACGACGAGACCGCCGCCGCATCCTCCTAGACGGTCGAGACGAGGTCCGGCCCACCCGGCGTCAGTCCAACCGGCGGGCCTTGCCTGCGCGTGGGCGGGGTCCCTGTTCGCCGGTCCGACTGCGGGGGAGACCGGATACTCGTGAGGCGCCGCTCATTCCCTCTGTCATCCAGCCCTCTGCCGTCCAGCGGATGACCCGCGGTTCGTCCGGACGCGGGTCGCCGCTCGGCGGGAGCGAACCGAGTCCGTCGACCAGCCCGTGCAGGACGAGGGTGGAGACGGCCGTGCCTCTGCGCCGGAACAGATCGAGGACGACGGTGCGTGGCAGTGTTATCACGGCGGTCCACAGCGCCACGAGGGTTGTGCGCACGGGCCAGTGGCGGACTCGGGTGAACCACAGGCGGTTGCGGATCTCGTAGTAGCCGTACCGGGCCGGAGGGACGGTGTCGCGGCCGCCATGCCACGCCAACGCGGGGCTGATCACCACGCTCCAGCCGGCGTTGCGGGCGCGGTGGCAGAAGTCGACATCCTCGAAGCCGAGGAAGTAGCGGCCGTCCATCGGGACCCGCCGGTGACATGCGGCCTTGATGAACATCACGGCGCCGGCTACCCAGTGGGCCTCGCTCGGTCGGTCGACGGGGGCGTGGCCCAGTACCGTCGGCGCGACGAGGAATCGGGTCCGCCGTGCCGCCGCGGACCGCACCCCGGTGTTGCCGACGAGGGTCGGCGCGACGACGCCGATGTTGGTGCCGGCCAGCAGGTCCAGGCAGGCCGCGATCGCTGTGTCGTCGATCCACACGTCGTTGTCGACCAACAGATAGGCGGAGGCCGAGGGAAATGCCTCGGCCGCGTGGCGGAACCCACCGCCAAAGCCGAGGTCGCGCGAGGGAACGAGCCAGCTCACCCCCGGAGCGAGCCCACCTGGTCGCTCGGACCGGTCATTGGCCACGACGGTGACCTGGTCGACGTGGACGGAGCCGTCCAGTCGGGTCGCGAGCTCGATGGTCGGGTCGGGCGGGCCCCAGTGGATGATCACCGCGACAGTCTTCATGGACTCACCTCGTGCGGACCTGGCGCAGGCGTGCGGTGGGCTGGCGGGTCGCGGAGGCCTGGGCGCGTCCGCGAACTCCTGGTTGTCGAGTCCCGACCACTCGCGGCCGGACACACAGGGTAGCAAGAGAATAACTGAAAGTGCTAAGTCGTGGTCGTGTGGCGTCGAGTGTCATGGGTGAGTGATGGTCTGTGTGGAATCGCGCCTGTATTTCGGTGGCGCGCGATGGGGTTGGGGTCGAGGTCTGTCGGGCTCGATTGGTGTGCCGTGTGGCATCGATCGACCAGATATTACTTATGGTGATAGCATGGATGCATATAGTAACAACCTATGGAGCTACGTTACTTAAAGTGTTTAAGAATTCACCTTCGGGGCGTCGAATTTTCCGGGAACAGCTGTTTCTCCTGCAAGTGATTCGCAGCTGCGTATCCTTAGCAGCTGTGGGCCGGTCGGGCATCGCCGCCTGCCCGGACGCCTTGACGGAGGGGGGATCATGCATATCCCGGACGGATTCATGGACGCGCCGACGTCGGTGGCGTTCGGCGTGGTCGCGATCGCGGGCGTCGGTTACGCCGTGAAGCGCGCAGGCGAGGAGAGCTCGGACCAGGTGGTGCCGCTCGCGGGACTGTGCTCCGCCTTCGTCTTCGCGGCTCAGATGCTCAACTTCCCCGTCGCCATGGGGACCAGCGGCCATCTGCTCGGTGGTGCGCTGGCGGCCGTTCTGGTCGGGCCGTGGCTGGGCGCGATCGCCCTGGCCGTGGTGCTCGGCGTCCAGTCGCTGTTCGCCGACGGAGGCCTGACGGCGCTCGGACTCAACATCACGAACATGGCGGTGGTGGGCGCGCTCGGCGGCTACGTCCTCTTCTGGCTGGTGCGACGACTCCTTCCGCCGCACGCGCCGTCGGTGGTGGCCGCGTCCGCGGTGGCCGCGTTCCTCACCGTGCCCCTCGCCGCGGGAGCTTTCGTGATCGAGTTCGCCATCGGCGGGACGGTCGACCTGCCGCTGAGCGGCGTGGCTGGCGCAGTGCTCGGAGTTCACCTGCTGATCGGGATCGGCGAAGCCGTGATCACCGCGGCGACCGTGAGTCTGGTCATGAGTACTCGGCCCGACCTGGTGTACGGGGCGCGAGATCTGCGCGGAACGCAGCGGCTGGAGATCCGGCGGCCGGTGCTCGCGGCGCCGAGGAGCACCCCGGCGGCCGCGACGACCGAAACGGCCATGACCGAAGCCGCGGCGGCGCCCGCCGCGGGCGGCTGGGGACGAGGGGAGCGAGCGTGAACTCGTTGGACGAAGCCGGTCAGGTGCAGGCGGCGCCGCCCCCGGCTGCCACCCGCAGCCGGAGCAGGATCTTCCTGGTTGTGGGCCTGTTCGTTGCCTTCGTGCTCGCCGGGTTCGTGTCCGGCTACGCCAGCTCCAGCCCGGACGGCCTGGAGAAGGTCGCCGAGGAGAAGGGATTCCTGGACCAGGCGGAGCACCACTCGTTCGCCGACTGGCCGCTCGCGGACTACGCCGTGTCCGGGATCGACAACGAGCGTCTCGCCGGCGGTGTCGCCGGGATCATCGGAGTGTCGATCGCCTTCGTCGTCGGTGGCGTCCTCGTCCTCGGCGTCGTGCGGCTGCGGCCGCGTGCCTCCGAGCGACGGCCGCCGCTCGCGGACGGGCAGGGGACCGGTGGCGGAGCCGGAACCGCCCCGGCCGCCTGACCGCCGCCGAGAGGTAACCGCGTCATGGGCGGTGCGCACATCCTCGACCCGTACCGGCCGGGCCACACGATCCCGCACCGACTGCCTGCTCAGTGCAAGATCGTGGCCGCGTTCGGCTATGTAGTCTGCATAGTGATCACGCCGATCGCGGCCGGCTGGGCGTTCGCGGCGCACCTGTTCGTCGTGGTCGGGCTGTGCGCGGTCGCCCGCCTCCCACCGCTGCTCGTCCTGCGCAGGCTCGCCGTCGAGCTGCCGTTCGTGGCGTTCGCGGTCGCGCTGCCCTTCGTCGTGCCGGGAGAGCGGATCGACGTCGTGGGCGTCGCGCTCTCCCGACCAGGCCTGGAGCAGGCATTCGGCCTGCTTGCGAGGGCTACGCTCGGTCTGATGACGGTCATCGTGCTCGCCGCCACCACACCCGTCCGGGAGCTGCTCGTCGGCCTGGAGCGGCTGCGGCTGCCCCCGGTGATCATTGCCGTCGCCTCCTTCATGATCCGGTACGCCGGCGTGGTGATCGACCAGATGCACCGGATGGGCGTGGCTCGCCGTTCGCGCGGGTACGAGCCTCGCTCGCTGCTCGCGACCCGGGCGCTGGCCGCGTCCCTCGGTACCCTGTTCATCCGCTCGTACGAGCGGGGGGAGCGGGTCCACCTGGCGATGCTGGCGCGCGGCTACACCGGCGTGCTGCCCGGTACTCTCCCCGGGTCGGCTCCGCGGTGGGTCGAGTGGGCGGTCGCGTTCGGCGTGATCGCCGTGGGTGCCGCGATCGCGGTGGCAGGCTGGAGCGTCGATTTGGGCGTGTATTCGTGATCGTTTCCGAGATCCCCGCGACACCGGGCGGACCGGTCGTCGAGATCGAGGGGCTGGCCTTCGCGTATCCGGACGGCCGCCAGGTACTCTTCGGCGTCGACCTCATGATCGCTCGCGGCGAGCGGATCGCCGTACTGGGGCCGAACGGCGCGGGCAAGACGACGCTGATGCTGCATCTCAACGGAATCCTGACCGCCGGGTCCGGGACGGTGCGCATCGACGGCGCGCCGGTGGCCGGCGGAAACATGCGGGAGATCCGCCGGCGTGTCGGCCTGGTGTTCCAGGATCCCGACGACCAGCTCTTCATGCCCACGGTCGGCCAGGACGTCGCCTTCGGCCCGGCGAACCTCGGCCTGCGCGGGGCGGAACTCGCCGGGCGGGTCAGCGAGGCGTTGTCGGCGGTCGGTCTGCGCGACCACGCGGACCGGGCACCCCACCATCTCAGCCTGGGCGAACGGCGCCGGGCGGCGGTGGCCACGGTGCTCGCCATGCGGCCCGACGTCCTCGTCCTCGACGAACCGTCCGCGAATCTCGATCCGGCGGGGCGGCGGGAGCTCGCCGAGGTCCTCACCGGCCTGGACCTCACCCTGGTCATGGTGACGCACGATCTTCCCTATGCGCTGCAGCTCTGCCCACGTTCGGTCATTCTGGACGGTGGAGTGATCGCCGCGGACGGCTCGACGCAGGCCCTGCTCTGCGACGCGGAGCTGATGGCCGCCCATCGTCTCGAGTTGCCGTTCGGCTTCGAGCCTCGCCGAACCATAACTGGAAGTGGTTGCGGCGTGCCTTAGAGTGACGGTATGGATGGTGCGTCGAGGGCTTCAGAAGATGAAGACGGTCCACGGACCCTCCTGCCGGCGCCGGACCCGCCCACGGACCTGCCGCCTGCCGACGCGCCTACGGAGTTGCCGCCTGCCGACGCGGCGACCGAACTTCCGGTGTCGGAGCCGGCGACGGATCGCCGGCACCTGGCTGATTCGCTGACGGATCTGCCTGTCCAGCCCGGAGCCGAACGTCCTCCGGCTCCGCCGTCGCCGACCGCGGATCCGCACCTGGGGGAGCCGGCGCATCGGGGGGCGCGGGCGGCGCCCGGAGGGCCTGGCCGAAGCCGGGGCGCTCGGCGGCCCGGGCTGGTCCGCCACACCCCCTGGTCACGGCGGGTCCAGCCCGATCGAGCGGACGGCCGGAGACGCCGGCGTAACCCGGTGGCGGGGCTGGCGGATCGGCCGGTTGGCGGTCGGGTCTCCCGGGGCCTTGGCGAAGTCATGATCACAGTGGGTCTGGTGGTGGTGCTCTTCCTCGCCTACCAGCTGTGGATCACCGACATATTCGCGGCCAGGACGCAGGACCGGCTCCGAAGCGACCTGACCACGGCGTGGTCTCGACAACCGCATCCTCCCGCGCCCGGCGAAGAGACGAAACCGCGACCGGTCGTGCCGCCCGTCGAACTGGGTGAGGGAGTCGCGGTACTGCGGATCCCCCGCTTCGGAGCCGACTACGCACCCGTCATCGTGGAAGGTGTGTCGGCGGCGGCGCTACGCCGCGGACCTGGACATTTCCCGGGTACTGCCATGCCGGGCGACGTGGGGAACTTCGTCGTCTCCGGCCACCGCACCACGTACGGAAAGCCGTTCAGCCGGTTGGACGAGCTGAGAGCGGGCGATCCGCTCGTGGTGGAGGTGGCGGACCGGTATTTCACCTACCGGGTCACCGGCTCGGAGGTCGTGGATCCCCATCGGCTGGACGTGACCTACCCGGTTCCAGAACATGCCGGAGTCGCGCCCACCAGCGCATTGATGACACTCACCACCTGCCATCCACGGTTCTCGGCGCGGAGTCGACTCATCGTCTTCACCCAGCTCGACGAGACCACAGACAAGTCCGACGGACCGCCTCGTGCGCTTGCTGACAAGTAGAAGGAAACGAGAATGTACAGCTGGATCTACCGGCACCTGCCGGGGCCGGCACGGGTGCGGATCCCGCTCGCGGTGCTCCTCGTGCTGTTGGCCGTCACCTTCCTGTTGCTGGTGGTGTTCCCGGCGGTCGAGCCACATCTGCCCGCTACGAGAGTAACGGTCAGCGACTAGGCGTGGCGAGTGGCGCGAGCGTTGCCTCTTGTGGCACGGCGACTCGTCCGACAGTCCTTCGCCTCCGACAGACCACATGCAGACCACGTCGTGCCATTGTCACGCTGTTCGTCCGTCCAACGATCGCCGCTAATCGGGAAATCGTTCGGTAGCGCGTTCCACCGGAGAAGCATGCGGGGTAGGTTCGGCTCCCGCCGGTCCGGAAATCCCCGGGCGTCGGATAACCTGCCAACTCGTGCGCGTTACGCTCGCACACCGCAGGGACGAACGAACCGGGCGCAAGGGGCCCGCCCTGGTGGCGGGCAAAGCGCGGGGGCGTCCGTTCCACGACGGAGCAGGTTCGACTTCGGGGGCAAAATCGTATGGTCAGGCTAGTTTGTTCTTTGATCGGTTCGGTGGGTGCGGGCCGATGGTGACGTCATTGCATGTGAGTCGGGCCGTCCGGCATCTCGCCATGCCGATGGCCCGGCGGTGCCAGATATCGCCCGATTTGGCCGCCTACAACGGTTCTGTGGCGTGTAACGGTCCGGGTGTGCGCGGCGGTGTTGCAGCGGGCGGCGGAGAGGAGCCGCTGGATGATCCGACGGTCGTTCCCGCCATGGCGCAGTCGCCGACCGCCGGACCCTCTCCGATGGTCCTGGGACTGGCGCCCTGGGCCGGCGTCGTCGCGTCCGCGGCCGTGGTCCTTCTCGTGGCGGTCGTGTCCTGGTGGGCGGCGATCAAGATGCTGGCCCCCTCCGGAGCGATCACCGCATCGGTGGCGATGGCCGCGGTGGCGTGCCTGCCCCTGTTCGGGATGGGTAACCGGATGGTCGCGCCGATCCGTCGCCGCTGGCACAGCTCGGACGAGCTGACCGGTCTGCCCGGTCGCCGCCATTTCGTCGAGACCGCATCCCGCTGGCTCGGGGGTGGTCACCGAGCCCGGGGCTCGGTGTCGGCGGCGCTCATACTGATCGATCTCGACCGCCTCCGGGACATCAACGGAACCCTCGGCCACGAACACGGTGACCGCATGCTGGCCACCGTCAGCGCCCGGCTGCGTTCCGTGCTGCGCCCCACCGACCTGCTCGCGCGGGTCGACGGCGACGAGTTCGCGGCGCTGCTGCGGGACGTCGACCTCGCCGGCGCCGAGGCCGTGGCCCGGCGGATCCGGGATGCGCTGAGGGTCCCCGTCAGCCTGGACGACCTGCGCGTCCAGGCGGACGCCAGCGTCGGCATCGCCCACGCCCCCGAGCACGGGCGCGGCATCCTGGAGCTCATGCGGCGGGCGGAGGAGGCGATGTACGCGGCCAAGGGGGCCCACACCGGCCAGCGTGTCTACGACCCTGCCTGCCAGCTCGGCAACCGTGCCCAGCTGGGGTTGCGGGCCGATCTGCGGGAGGCGCTGGACGAAGGCCAGATCGAACTCCGCTACCAGCCCAAGGCCGATATGCGCAGCGGCCGGATCAGCGGTGTCGAGGCTCTCGTGCGATGGCGCCATCCCACCGGCGGGCTCCGCCCGCCGAACATGTTCCTGCCCGAGATGGAACGCGCCGGCCTGATGGGGCGCCTGACCCAGCGGGTCCTCGACATCGCCCTCGCCGACTGCGCCCGCTGGCACGCGGCCGGGGCCGCCCTGGCCGTGTCGGTGAACGTGCCCGCCTCGGTCATCGTCGACCACGGATTCGTGAAGCTGGTGCGCGGTGTGCTGGCGCGCCACGGCCTGCCGGCGTCGGCGCTGGTGGTCGAGATCACCGAGGACGGGCTCATCACGGTCCTGGAGCAGGCACAGCGGACTCTCTGCGGTCTGCGTGACCACGGAGTGCGGGTCAGCCTCGACGACTACGGCACAGGCCTGTGCTCACTCGCCTACCTGCGGGAGCTTCCTGCGGACGAGGTGAAGCTCGACCAGCGGTTCCTGCGTGACATCGATCGTGATTCCTCGGCGGCGGAGATCGTCCGGTCCACGGTCGCGCTCGCGCACGCCCTCCGGCTTCGGATCGTCGCGGAGGGGGTCGAGACGTCGCGTTCGTGGGCGTCGCTCGCGGCCTGGCAGTGCGACGAGGTCCAGGGATACTTCGTCTCCCGCCCGCTCGTCGGAGAGCGGGTGCTGAGCTGGCTGCGGGAATGGGGTGACCGGCTCCGGTGGCTGCCTTCTGCGGCGGATCCCGCTCCGACCGGCCCGATCAGTGTCACCGCCGCCTCGCGCGTCGCCCGCGCGAACCCGGCGGGCACTGACAGGAGCACCCGGTCTTTTCCACCCTCGTCGGGAACTATCCCCGCGGTGCCGGCTGTGGCCGCCTCGCCGACGAACTCGGCCCCACCGCCGACCCCGGCGTCGTCCATCCCGCCGACTTGCTCCCCGGCGGTCACGGGGCCGGTGCCGCTGACGGACGCGCGGACCGTTCCCGTCTCGCTCACGAGAACGGTCGGGCCTTCGAATCGGGTGGCGACGGCATCGATGATCGCTTCGGGCGGGGCTGACAGCGCTGGTTCGGCGTCCGGCGACGAGGAGCCGAACCAGCCCGAACATCTTCTGCGTGCCATGCCAGACGAAAGTCCGGGCCCGTGGTCGATGGGATTCCGCGCGTCGCAGCACGCCGATGTCCGGAGCCGACGACTGTCCGGTCAGCTCATGCGTGACGGGCGTCTGACCGGGTAGGCGAGCGTCCAGCACCGCAATCGGCCGGGTCCAGATTGCCGATCATCCGGCCCGCCGTTCGGCGCTGCACTCCCAGGCAGGGGAAGCCGTCAACGACACGGCTGCCGACCGATGCTGTAAGGCCTGGCGCAACAATGCGAGCACCTATAGTAGTTCCCTGGGGTCTCACAGTAGTTCCACGGTCGCGATCTTGGTCGCATGGCGCGATTTCGTGTGCTGTACGCAAGCACCGGCAGAAGCAAGGATGGGGCCGCGTGATGGTCGGGCGTTCGGACGGCGTGTCGGAGCGGGAACGCTGGTCGGTCCTCATGGTCTGCACGGGCAACATCTGCCGCTCGCCGATGGCGGAGCGCCTCGCCCTGGCTCGCCTGACCCGGCTCGCGGGGCAGGCGGGCCTGTCAGGTGCGTCGGAACCGGCGGCGAGCGTCAGCAGCGCGGGAGTCCGTGCGCGGGTCGGCGAGCCCATGGACACGCATGCGGCGACCGTGCTGGCCGAGCGGGGAGCGGACTTCGTCGGATTCCGTTCCCGCCAAGTGACTTCCGTGATCGTGGACCAGGCGGACCTCGTGCTCTGTGCGACGCGGGCCCATCGGGCCGAGGTCGTCAGGCTCGCACCGCGCACCGTCCGGCGAGCCTTCACGCTGCGTGAGTTTGCGCGCCTGATCGATACGGTCGAGTCGGAGCGCGTCGAATCGTCGGTCGCCGAGCTCGCTGCCCACGACCGGCGCGGACGTCTCCGGGCGGCGGGAAGGACGCTCGTCATGGCCGGGGCGGCCGCTCGTGGCGTGCTTCCTCCGGCCGCTCCGGAGGATGACGATCTTGTGGATCCGGTGGGCTGCGACCTCGATGCCTTCCGTGCGTGCGCGGAAGCCATCGAGGCTGCTCTCCAGCCACCGACCCGCCTGCTCGGCGTCCTGCTGGGGACCGTGGCCGCCCGTTGACGGTAGGCGACTCCTGGCCACCGCGCTGGTCGCGCTCACGTTCATCGAGAGCGCCCACAGGAGGCGAGCTGACGCCGCGGTCAGGGGTGCCTCCACATCAACCGGATGGTTCAACGTGTCGAGGAAGCGAGGTCAGGTCAGCGCGGGGAGGCGATGCGGCCGCCTCCACCTCCCCCGGTTGACCGGGTCGGCCGTACATCGCCCCGCCGGCGCGGAATGACCGGCCCGCTCGTGGTCTGAGGAGCGACGGCGGTCAGTGTGGTCATCACCAGCCGGGTGTAGCTCGCCGGATCCGTCGTCGCCTGCGCCCAGTCCGTGGCGCGGTGGCCCATACGCGCCAGACAGGCGCGGTCGGCGAACATGCCGCAGAGGATTTCGGTCAGCGCCTCTGGAGACTCATCGGGCGGGGTCCGGCCAGTCAGGCCCTCGAGGTAGGCGTCGCGCGAACCGCCGGATGCGGGTCCGATCACGGCGCAGCCGGCGAGCTGCGCTTCCATCAACACGATCCCGTATCCCTCACCGCTGGCCGGAGGATCTGTTCGGGTGCACAGTGCGAACACGTCGGCGGCCGCGTACAGCCTGGCCAGCGCGGCGTCGTCTGGAGACTCGTGCAGATCGATGTACTCGTGGGCGGCGACGAGCTCATGCAGGGCTCCGGGCGCGGGCCCCTTCCCCGCGACCACCAGCCGTACCGGTCCGGCTGTCATGCGGGCGGCCGTCACGGCCTTCACGAGTTCAGGGAACCCCTTGGCCTTCCAGACTCCAAGCCTGAAAACGCTCAGTACTGTGGGAACAGCAGACGGCGGGCGCTGTCGGGATCCCTCGGCGAGCAGCATGTCCCGCCACGCCCGCGGTATTCCGGGTGGAAGGATCTTCGCCGTTCCGACCGGAACCAGGCCTCCGGCGCTGTAGGAACTGACCGCTACCGGATACAGAAGTGGATCGCGTCTAATGATCCGAAGAAGTGCCCGCCTGCGTCCCCAGATGTCGATGCCGTGGAACACGACGGGCACCCGGTGGGCTCCGGCCAGTCGTGCCGCCAGGCACGCGACCGGCGCAAGACTGACATGCCCGACAACGATGCTGTCGACTCGGCCCGGCCGGGATATGGACGCCAGCGTCCGCAGGATGTAGCGGGCCTGGCTGTGCACCGTGTGCGACGTGGATGCGTCGAGCAGGTCGAAGCGCCGGATGTCCGCTCCACCGGCACGCAGATGGTCCTCGACGGTGCCCAGGTAGCGCTCGATCCCCCCACCCAGACCCCGGGATGGCGCCAGCAGCACCACCCGCGGCGGGCGTGTGCCAGGTTCCACGGTGGACTTCCGGCCTCTCAAGATGGTCACGGAAGGTAATGGTAAGGGTGCTGTAGGCGATCGTCTGTCTCCGGTGAGCGTGTCCACGATTCGCTGGGGGGATGCCACCCGGCCTGGTGACCCGGCCTGGTGACCCGAGCCGGTTGGAGTGGGCGCCGGGCCAGCCGTAGCCGGTGAGTCGTTCTCGCTCGGTATGCGGACTACCGGCTTGCCAACACGGGCGTCGGATGTTCCTATGGCTGCCTGCGACCGACACCGACCGGCTTACCCGGTTGGAGCCTGCTTCCGGGAAACTCGGTGACGTAAGTCCGATCCCGGAATTGTCTGGGAAGAAAACTGCATGCCATCGACTCAACCGGGGCGAACCGGCGAGCGAATTCTCCGTGTCCCGTGTCGTGGCTGCTCGCGTGCCCCGGTACTGGTCAAACATCGATTACGCTGCCATCTGTAGGTGGCGACACGCGGGTACCTCACTCTTCTGCCTTCCTGTTGTGTGGGCAGCGATTTCAAGCGCCGCGATGGCCGTGAGTGGTATGTCGGGGGTTCCTAGTCCCGGCATGCGAGATGGGAGACGACATGTCGTACACGTGGTCGTCGCCGACTGACGTTGTCGGCGATCCGGGTGACGGAGTGGGGCCGGAAACCCAGCCGTCCAATCGAACCGATCTCTATTTTGCCGAGGTCGCGGACACGTGGGTCGACAGATACACCCGGAACCCCTCCTTCCAAGAACGTCTGCGAGCGGTCGCGGGTGCAATCGAACCGGTATTGGTGAGGTCTTCTTCCGCATGGGTTCTGGACTTCGGCGGAGGACCGGGGGTGTTCAGCACGCTGTGCGCCGGTCGGGCGGCTTTCGTGCTGAACCTCGAGCCCTCGGTGGACATGCTGTGGGCCGGGGTCCGCAGCGCCGGTGTGATGGCCTCGGCGGTCCGACAGGCCACCGGCGCGGATCCGGGAGAGGTGCACAGCGTCGCCGGTTCGCTGGAGGTACTCGGGCCGAAGGCGAGAGGGCGGTTCGATCTGGTTCTGGCGATCGCGGTACTGGAGTACCTAGAAGATCCGTCCGGCGCGGTCCGGTGCCTGGGTGAACTGCTCCGCCCGGGAGGCACGATGGTCCTCACCGTGCCGCGGGCCCGTTCGTTGGTACGCCGTGGAGAGCGCGCGCTCGCACCAGTGCTGGAGAGAGCCGGACGGCTGGTCGGCTGGCGGCAGGTCCGAGACCGGTCGTACACGAGCCTTCGGCCACACAGGGATGACGTGCCGTGGGTCGAAGGTTTCAGCGCGGCCGACGGGGGCGATGGCTTTCAGGTGGAGTTCAGACAGGATTTGGCGTTGGCCGGCACCTGGCCGAAATCGTTGGCTCGACCTAACGAGATCATTGTCGCGCGGAAGGCCGTTCCAGTGGATGCCATCTGATCGTTGACCTGCCGCGGAGGTTACGTGCGGCATCGGCTCGGTCCAGCGCCTGAATCAACATGGGAATCACACGCGGGACGTCGCCGGGAGCTGCTCCATGGAGCTGGTCTGGCTGACAGGCAAGACCCGCGACCCCTTCCGTCTCATAACGGAAGGAATTCCCCTGACCCACCGTACGGACTACTGTGCGCCCGCCGCCCGGACGGAGGCGACGGCCCGAAGGAAGCCGGCTATCGACGCCTCGAGGTCGATCTCTGGGATGATCTTCTCTGATTCCATTGCCATCCTTGTCAACTCCTCAGGACGGCGCCGCAGATCGTCGAGGATTCGCGCAAGGCCGTGGACGTCTCCCGCCGCATGGATCCGGCCGTTGAGTCCAGGCCGGACATCGTCGGTCGGCCCGACCGAGCCCACGAGATCGGTGGTGACCACTGGAAGCCCGCACAGCACGGCTTCCTTGACCGCCACCGGATGCGCGTGCAGTTCGGCCGGGTGGAGGTAGACGTCCGCGGCCATGTAGAGCCGGGGGAGATCCCGCTCCTGGTTGACGAACCCGACCAGTTTCAATTTTCCGTCCAGATCGGCGGCGGCTGCCTCGAGCGCTGGCCGCAGCACGCCGTCGCCAGCCAGGATCGCGACGACGTCCCGGTTGTCCGGTGTTCGGGCCAGCACCCGGATGGCGTCGGCGATGTCAAGCGGCCGTTTTCTGGCCACCAGTTTCCCGGCGAACAGCGCGACGAGCGCATTTTCCGGAATACCGAGTTCAGCCCGCACCGCGGCTCGAAGGTCGGCTCGTTTCAGCCGGGCTTCTCGCAGGATCTCGTTGTCCGTCGGCAGCGGTGTCCGGAACATGCGGAACCGTGGGACGCCGTAGTGCGCCAGGTAGGCCTCGTTGAGGTCACCAATTGTGAGGAAGCCGCTGATCGATCTGAAGAGGGCGGGCAGGGTGATACGTTTGCCGGCCTGGACCGGCAGCGACCGCGTGTGGAGCAGCTCGCTGTCGCTGAACATGAGCGACGGCACGCCCCGTCGACTGCACCAGGCCAGCGCCGCGATCGCGTAGGCACGGCCGTACCCGTGCACCAGCACGCAGTCAGGCTGCAGGCGGTCGAGACGCCGCACGAGCTTGCGAACGGCCTGCTGACATGGGCGCGGGTGTTTCCAGTCCGGGCCGACCTCGAGGTCTGCGACGAACTCGTGGGAATAGCCGGAGGTTACTGCGGAGCCCCATTGGATCTCGACGCCGAAGTTGGGATCCAGGTATTGATCGAGGCCGGCCCGGGACATGAACAGGACCCGCAGGTCGACGTCCCGTTCGGCCAGGGCCGAGTAGAAGGGCGCGAAGTGTTGAATCGGGTTGGAAAGTACAACCGCAACCCTCGCTGCGGCAGGCGGCAGTGCCATCTGGGCTGAACTCCTCACGGTAGCCGGTGGTGGTAGGAAGCCATAAGGTTCGCGACCCGGAGAGGAGTACCTTGTCACGCTTGGTTATCGGGAACCAGTACTGCATAACGCGTGTCGAGTCCGAAGTTGACCAGGGATTTTCCTGGCTCGTTACATTCGGCGGTGGTGCGTCGGGGGTGGCGTAGCCCCTGGACCGGAGTCGTGGCCGACCAGGCGCAATGTACCCCCTGCGCGCTACACGGACCGACTGAGACACATTGGGGCCGCGATATCCGACGTCGCCAGAGATGATTGCGAACCGCGACCGCGACCGCGACCGTGACCCGCGGCGTGGATGGCCGAGTCACGGTGCTGCTCCGGTCGGGTTTACACCCGGGGGCTCTGGTGGCTGAGCGATCTCACCGTACTCGACGGAGCAGCCTTCGGGGATGCGATGGCCGACGCGTCCGTTGGTGGAGCGGGGTGTGTGGTGGCGGTGGAAGAAGCCTTGGGGCGGAATGCGAACCGACAGACCAGGGAAGCTGTGAGAAGGGTGAGAGGCAAACCCGCAATCACGCTTGTGAGGGCGGCCTCCGCCTTGATGAACTGGAGGAAGAAGGGGAAGTAGATGATCACAAGTCGGAGATCGTGCCGTGGATGCAGAGTGCGGTCGACAAGTCGGATCATCGCTCCGATGACGAACATCCCGACGAGCAGGACGAGGGGACCGCCGTGCTGGTAGAGATCAGCGACAGGTGGTATGGCGGCGCTGGTGTAGACACCGGGGCCGGTGCCCAGATAGACCCGCGCGAATTCTGCGCCGGAGCTGACGACCGGCTTCGAGGACCAGATGATCCGGGGGATCAGCCCCAGTACCGGCGCGTACAGGTAGTCGGACGGGGGGTGGTAGGCGTACTGGGTCGGTGTCGTCTGGACCACCACGGCGAAGTTGTCGATCTGGCGGGTCCGGTCCGACATGAGATCGACGGTGTCCCTGAATCGGCTGCCCGCATCCCGGGTGAGAGTGTCCTCCAGAATCTCCGGTGCCTGCCTGAAGGCGTCCGAGGGCGTCAGCGTGTAGTCGGCGCTCCGCGAGTTCTCCCGGTATGCCTGGATGAAGGGCACGACGCCTATGATGAACACCACAAGGGCGGCTGAGGTGACCTTCCAGGGGAAGCGGCCACGGACGGCGAGCACCATCGCAGGCGCAAGCACGGCGAGAATGAAATGCTGCTTGCCGCCGGCGAGGCTGCCGAGCACCACCTGAGCCGCAGTCAGCGTGATCATGGTCACCCGCGAAGCGGTCGTCCGCTGTTGGGTGAATGCGATGGCCGCGACTATCAGTGCATAGTTTCCGCACTGGACCATGACATTGACGAGCTGGCCGGTCGACGCTGGGTTGGTGAGTAGCTGGGACGGATCCCCAACATAGCCGAACCTACCACCGGTCAGCTGGACGAGGCGCCCCAGAACGGAGATTCCGAACAGGATCCAGGGGGTGCTCGCTCCGCGGACTCTGGTCTCGTCGGCCTGAACTGCGCCGCTGGCGATCCGCCGGCCGAGACGGGTCATGAGCCGCCCTGGACCGACAAGGTAACCCAGAAGCCACGCGATCACCGCCGCATGCAGGAACAGCAGCGTCAGGAGCACGCTCTCCTGCGTGATGCGGGCGTTGGTGCCTTCCTGTTGGTTCCGCCAGGCCAGGGACGTCAGGCCGAAACCGATTCCGAACCAGACCAGATACCAGCTTCCGGCGTGCATCGAGCCGAGTCCCAGGGACCGGTTCCGCCGTGACCCGACCACGACCAGGCCGCCGACGGAAAGAAGCATCAGGCTCACGCAGCGAAGGGTTATCCGGTCCGGGACCGTCGTCGGGCGCACGCCCTCGACCAGAAGCAGCACTCCCGACGCGAGGACAGCTGTCGCCCCGAGTGGCCAGGACCAGGATCCGGGGAAGCGTGTGGCGGCGGACCTTTCCACGGGCCATCCAGCGACTGTCGGCGCCCGGCTCGGCGACGGATGCATTGACCGTCTGGCTGATGTCATTCAGATCAGGATCTCAAGGAGTCGGGCAAGACGCTTGTCGTAGGTGTGATCGGCATGCGCCCGGGCGGTCGCGGCGTCACCCAGAGCGTGTGCGGCCTCAGGCGTGTTCGCCAGCATCTTGATATGGGCGAGCAACTCGTCGAAATCGTGAAAGGACAGTACCTCGTAGTCGGGGCGGAACAGGTTTGGGACTTCACGCCGATGCTCGGTCAGCACCGCCGCGCCGCAGCCGGCCGCTTCGAACAGCCGGGAGTTCACCCCGTCAATCTCCGCGGGGTGCATGCTGTTCAGAACTCCCGCCGCCCTGCGGAAGACTCGTGCCTTCTCGGTGCGGGCGATGTATCTCCCGGTGTGCGCCATGCGGATACGCCCGTCGGTGATCCAGCGTGGTATGGGCTGGCCGTAGATCCGCAGGGGGACCTGATGGTCGAGGAGCAGTGAGAGAAGCCGGGCCCGCGTACCATAAATGTTTCCCGCTACCACGATGTGGCCCGCGGCCTCACAGGGACCGTCGTCCGCGTCGCTCGCTACACGGTGCCATGCCGGGTTGCACCCCTGGGGGAGATAGTGCATCGGGAGGCGCAGCATCCGAGAAAGCTTGTCGACGAGAGTGGGCTCTTTTGAGAAGATCGCGTCAAACGGTATCGAAGCTACCGAGGTCGGTAGGTTGGAGACGGCGTCGGGATACCAGAGGCAGACCTTCGCCCCGGATCGGCGTATCGTGGTGACAGTGGATGGAAAAAGCCATGCCTGAACACTGATCACTGCGTCGAGCTCGAGTTCTGCCGCTTTCCTCGCGAGTCGTCGCTGGGTGAATTCGAGCGTCGCTGGAAATGCTTGGGTGAGCAAGTTGACGCCGCGATGTACGTTTTTTCTTCGACTGCTGTAGCGGGCTGGTCCAAGGTGGTGGGCGGAGGCTCCGAGGGTCTCCAGTCCCATGGCGATGTTCTCGGCGAAGCTGTCCTGGTAGACAGGACCGATGATACCTACCCGCATCGCTGCTCCATCCTTCTTGTCAGTTCGGAGTTTGATCCGCCCGCATGGGCGCGGTCCGCGGGTTGGCAGAGCGGACCCGGGCTCGCAGCCGTCCAGCCAGCGCCGCCGGCCTGGCGTTCGTCTGGCGGACCACGGTCTGGAGCAGCAGTAGGAACGCAACCCCATAGGCGACCGACGACGCGACCGCGGCGCCCATCACTCCCATTATCGGCGGGAGAAGGACATTCAGGCTGATGGTGAGGACGAGCGCTATGCCCTCGGCTCGGGCGACGGAACTCGACCGGTCGAAACCCCGCAAAATGTCGCCCATCACCTTGTTGGTGCCGTATACCGCGGCACCTGGGGCGAGAGCGAACAGCAGCGGAGCTACATTGTCGAAGGATGGCCCTAGAACTGTCTCGACCAGGAGGGAGGTGATTCCGCACACGGCGAGTGAAGCGACGACCCCGATGCTCATACTGCCGAGGAGCGCGGTTGTCAGAACGCCCTGGCCTACGACGGATTTCCGGTCCCGGGCCGCCGCGATCCTGGGCATCGCGACAGTGCCGAACGCTGCCGTGACGGGTTGGGGGAGCAGACTGAGCGACACCGCGACGGCATAGTTCCCCAGCGCGGCCGGCGGCACCATCAGGGTGAGGATCAGCTGGTCGAGCCGCGCGTTGAACAGGTAGGGAACCCGGGAGGTCCAGTTCACCAGTCCATAGCGCATCGTCGGGGCCACCAGTCGGCGGTTGAAGCGCCCGTCTCCGGGTATCCGATTCCGGCGTAGGAGCCAGCCGGCGACGCACTGGACGAGGATTGAGCTGATCAGCGCGAGCGTCATGCCCAGGATGTGCGCCTGGCCGAGAACGGCCACCAAGGCCACCGCGATCGCGTAGCAGACCGGCTGCACCAGGGACGTCAGATTCCAGGCTCGTACGTCGGTCGCCTGCAGGGATGACGCCCACACTCCACCGAGAAAAATCAACGGTTCTACGGCAAACGCGAGCCGGAGCGCTGTGACGCCCTCCTCCGGATGCCCGTGCATGATCAGCGGGGCGGCAAAGTACCCAACGGTACCCGCGAGGACGCCGCAGAAGAAGATCAACCATGCGCCGGTTCGCACGATGTCCGCGGCCTGATCTCGCAGCCTCGCGGTGTAGAAGCAGACGGATGTGGTGATGCCACATTCCAGCAGGGCGGCCGTGGACATCGTGTAGACAACGACTGCGGCGAATGTTCCCCGGTCGGCGCTGCCCAGAAAGCGAGCGGCGCAGAGTCCGGTGATCGTGCCCACCGCGGCGCGGACGATCCCGGTACCGGCCGTCTGCCTGACCGCGCGAAGGTATGTCGGCTGGCCCGCGTGATGTCTGCCCGGACTCATATGCCGGCCGCCCGCCGATGCGGCGGACCGATGGTGCCGGAAAGGAACGTTCTCATGCTGGTGTTGGTCCGTTCCATCTGCGACGGCCAGGGAGCGGAGCTATCGAGCTTCGACTACTGGAAGTAGTTTAGTGTGTGCCGACTGTAGCTTCCGGGCGTCTCGGCTTCACTGTGGCGCGTGGGCGACCGCGAGAATGTTGCGCGTCACGATCCGTCCGTGGCGGTAGCCGCCCTCGGCGGCGAGCGCGAGCGTGATCAGTCCGCTGACTCCCTGCCAGATCAGCCATCGGGCGGCGCTCGCTGCTCCGTGCACCACAGGCCGGCACGGATAGATCTGCACATTCGTGAAGCCGGTGGTGACGAGCGCCTGCCGGAAGCTGCCTGGCGTGAAGAAGGTCTCGTGCGTGAGATCGCCGAAGACGACGCCTCCGCCGAGTGGGCTCGCCGCGTTCGGCACTCGAGCGATCAGCGTTCCGCCGGGATGCAGCGCGATGGCGGCAAGATCGAGGATGTCGAGGACTTCCTGGCGCACGAGATGCTCGAGTACGTCCAGCGCCGTGATTACTTGGAACCCCTCCGGTGACGTCTCGAGTGCTGTCCGGATGTCGCGTTGTTCGACTCCCGTGACGCCGTTGTGGCGCGCGATCGAGACCTGTTCCGCACTGACATCCACGCCGCGGGCGTGGCGGTAGCCGTGACGTTGCATCTCTGCCACCAGGTGACCCTGGCCGCAGCCGAGGTCCAGAATGGAGGCTCGGCGGTCGGCTGGCAGGTGCGCGGCGATGTCCCGACCGAACAGCAGCCGTGTGGCTTCTGCTCCCCCGGTTCCCGCATGGGTGGACGCGTACCGGGCGTACATGCGGTCCAGGTCGGTTGTGCGACCTCTCCGCTGGCGCGGTGTCGACGGTTGCGCGGCGGGCGGGGCGTCGGCGTGCGTCGCGGCGCGCGTGGTCGCCGACCGCGAGTCGACGGCGGTGCTCAGGGAGTCAGGCATCGTTTTCTCCTGGCGTTTCCGGCCGGTCGCCGGATTGCGCCGTTCTGATCGCGTCCGGCGGCTCGGCGGTGATCTCTGTTCGCACGTGAACGGGAAGCGTGCTGGTGACGAGATAGATCGCCGTCGTCGCCGGCGAGGCTGTCTGCCATCCCGTTGCGCGGTGACGGGTGACGAGCGACCAGGTTCCGTCTCCCGCGGCACGTACTCGCAACGTCCGTGCCGGGACGGTGGGCATGCGGACGTCCAGGATGCCCGGGGATCCGCCGACCGACGGTCGGCTCACCTCGAACCCGGGCGGGAAATGGAGGAACACGCGCACGTGGTGCACGCCGGCACCGGTGACCTTGTCGTCGACACGCAGTCCGGACTGGGTCAGTGTCCATCGCCGGGTATGGGTGGGCCGACCGGGGAGATGCCGGAATCCGTCATGCGACGCGGTCATGTCGACACCGGCCGAAGTGCAGGCGACCTCGGACAGGCGCGGGCGGGCCCGCCGACCGACCCGGAAGGCTCCCCACGTCTCGCTTGAGTCCGTGTCGTCCACGGTCACGGTCGAGTGCGCCGCGGAGCCGCGTTCCGCGTCCCGGGTCGGTCCGCGGTCGTAAGTGGATGTGCCGGTGTCCACCAGCACGGCAACGTCTCCGTGCCAGAGGAGGAACGACAGGGTGTCCGCGTGGGCGTGCGCCGGCAGGTCGTCGGGACAGACGACACCGACGTCCGCGAGCACATGCCAGGGGCCCGCCGTCATCGTGACGAGGCCGGTGTCGGCCAGCAGGATGGACCGAGCCGCCGATCGAGCCGCCGCCGCGGCTGCCGGTCGGGTCTCCTCCCGTGCGACCGGGGGGCCTGCGGACTCCGGAGAGCGGGTTCGCTGAGACCTGGGCTCAGGGACCTCGTCGCCCGCCGGGGTCGAGCCCCGCAGAAGCTCGTCGAGTACCCCGGGGCCTGGTGGGTACCCGTCGTTGAGTAGCGGCAGGGCTCCGTCGGGTCCCATCACCGTGGCCAGCCAGGCCCGCATGGAGGCTGTCGCCGCAGGTAGTCCGGCGGGAACAGGGATGTCCGCGGCGGACAGGAGACCGATGACATCGTCGAGGTCGGCCAGCACCTGGCAGTGGTAGGCCGGTGCTCTCTCGTAGTGGCCGCCGTCGGTGAGGATCTGCCGGTCGATCTCGACCATCAGCCTGTCCAGCCACCGGCGACCGTCGGCGCGGTCGCGTGCCGCGACCGCCAGCCCGAGGAGTGCTTTGAGGTTCTTGAGCAGGTGGTTGCCGCCTACGTCGGTCTCGCGGTTCGCACGCAGGAACGAGCGGTGAAGTCCCAGGTCATGGCGGATCGTGTCGCCAACCGGCGTCCCATACGCGAGGCGCGGCCCGAGGGCACACAATGTCCACGCGCGCAGCGACACGACGTACGGTGACCAGGACACCCCCCTGCCTGGCCGGTCTGTGGCCCGCCAGGAGCGGTAGAGCCGCGTGAACATCTCGCTGCCCCAGGACGGGTCGCCTGCTCGGGCGAGGTTCCAGGCCCAGTCCCAGTAGTGCAGGTGGTAGCGCCAGAGCAGTGGCGCGTCGGCCTGCTCCCAGTCCGCGGCTTCGGGACCCGCCTCCGCCGGAAACAGCACCCGGGAGTGGCCGAGGAGCGAGAGGCGACCGTGGCGGATCTCCGTCACGCCGGCTTCCGTCACGCCGGATTCCGGTGGCGGGATCCTGCCGTCGAAGGGCACGAAGGCGGCCGGCCAGCCGCCCCCGACCTCTTCGCGCGCAGGCGTGACCACGATGGGGATGCGTGTGAGGACGGCCCGCCGGCCGCGGAGCCGGACGCGGGCCACCACCTGGCCGGCGCGCAGGTGCCGAACAGTCCGCAGGTAGCGCCCGACCGGGGCGGTGACGCCTGTGCCGCCCGATCCTGGAGCGATACCTTCGGGGCGCGGCCCGGCAGGCGCGGGCACGCACCCGGGTACGGCGGGCTCACGGTCCAGGAGAGTCATCGGTCGGCGCGCCCGAGAAGCCAGTCGAAGTACCGGCCCGGGTCGAACGGGTTCGCAGCCTCCCGCTCGAGCTTCGCGCTCAGAGCCGCCTGCAGGGCCGCCGCCATCGACTCGACCTCCTGGCGTTCGTATCCGATGAGGCTGGGCCCGGCGACCTCCCGGTTCTGGGCCGTGTCCCGGGCGACGACTGGCACGCCTGCCACACGTGCCTCGGCGAGTGGATAGCCGAACGACTCGATCCGGGTCGGGTAGAGAACGGCCTGGCTGCTGCGCTGGAAGGCCTCCAGCCGTTCAGGGGACAGCCTGCCCGCGAACCGCAGGTGCCGGCAGTCCAGGATTCCCTCGCCGGCGGCCTCCTTGACCGAGGCTGTGACGACGATCGTGACCTCGGTGCCGAGGTGGGCCTCGACCAGGTCCGCCGCGTGGTCCGCGGTACGTAGCACGTCCCCCATTGCCTTGAACCGTTCGAACACCACGGGGCACAGCAGCTGACCGGGTGTTCGTTCGTGCGCGGGCACCGGTGGCGGTGCGGTCAGCGGGTGCGGCCGCACCACCAGCCGTGTCGACAGCGAGGGGCACGCAGTACGGACCCGATCTGCCATGTGGTTGGTGGGCACCACGATGGCGTCGGCGCGTGCGGCACACGCGCGAACGACACGGGCGTCGACGCGGATGCCAACCGGAAGGCCCCCCGGGATGCCGCGCACATCATCGGGGGCCAGGAAGTGCAGCACATTGCGAAGGAGGACCCGGCGTTCACGGCCGGTGCGGAGGAAGGCCACGTTGTTCAGCGCCACCGCGCGCTCGTACCGCCCCGGACGCTCCCTGCGCACGACCCACGTGGGCGTCAGTCGCCGGTCCCGCCCGATCACCCGGATCCCGTGGGACGGTCGTGCCCGCAGATACGAGTCCAGTTCCCGCAGGAGGCGCAGCGCTCCGCCCATGCGCGCGCCGGCACAGTCGACGAGGACCCCGTCCCCCGCGGTCGTCACGGCGACACCCAGGTCGTCTCGGCCGGCCGGGCTGCCCGGCGACGTCCGCGCGCTCCCAGGAGCACTGCCTCGGCGCGGATGCCCTCGACGAACGACCGGGGCGCGAATCCGAGGTCCCGGCGGGCCGCACCGATGTCGAACGCCTTGTCCTCGACGAGGCGGGCGATCTGTTCGGCCTTCAGCCGGGGACGGGCGGCCCGCTTCTCATAGCTCCCGACGAGTGCCCGCACCGGTGACACCGGTACCGGGACGCAGAGCACCCGGCGACCGACGGCGGCGCCGGCCGCCGCGACGATCTCCCGGAACGTCAGGCTCTCGGGTCCCGCGGCGTCGTAGCAGCGACCGACGGCGATCTCGGCGTCCGCGGCCCGCAGGATCAGCGCGGCGAGATCGTCGACATGCACGGGTTGCTGGAGTTGATCTCCCCCGCCGGGTACCGGCAGCACCGGGCAGCGGCGCAGCAATGTCAGCAGCCGGGCCATGTTGCGGTCGTCCGGAGCGCCGTAGATCATGGTCGGTCGGATGATCGTCCAGTGCAGATCGCTGGTGCGGATGGTGTTCTCAGCGGCGGTGCGCACCGCCTTGGAGGGGGGATCCAGGGTGGTGAAGATGCCGGTGGTGGAGATGAACAGGGCGCGGTGCAGCCCCGCGGCCCTGGCGGCGGCAACGAGCATCCCCGCATGGCCGAACCCGAGGGACGCTATGTTGAGCAGCGTGCGGCCGGCCGCGGCGCGGAAGGCATGGTCGATCGACCGTGGGTCGGCCAGGTCGCCGGGAACCGGGGTCGCGCCCAGGTCCCGAAGCAGGTGGGCCGAGCGAGGACTTCGCGCGAGCGCGCTGACCTCGTGACCCGCCCTGACCGCCTGCTCCACCACCCGCCGGCCGAGAAATCCGCTCCCGCCGGTCACGAAGAGGTTCATCGGGCTGTCACCACCTGCGACACCCCCGCGGGCGCTCCGTCTGCCGCGGACCTTGCCCGCGGGTCTGCGCACCCGGACCCAACGCGGGTCTCCCGCGCGACCGGCTCGACATGCGCCAGCGTGAGCAGCAGGTCGATCGCCTGAGGAACCCGATCCCGAACTATCGCTTCGCGCTGCCGCCTGGTGGTGAAGGCGTCGAGGGAGGACTCCTCGATGATGCGTTCGTGCACCCGCTTGTCCTGCACGACTCCCGCGAACGCGTTGTAGCTGACGACGGGCGGCTTCCTGCGCAGCCAGTATCCGGCGGGCGCTCGGCGGTACATCACCGGCTCGAAGGGGGTCGGATATTCCAGGAGCCGGGGGAGGTTCCGCTCGATGACGAGGCGGTGGAAGTTGCAGCCCATGCGTTCGACGCGGGGCATCCGGGCGGCGGCACGAATCCAGCGGCTGTCGAGGAAGGGAGAGACGGTCGGGATGTTCGTCCGGTAAAGAGCCAGCCCGTTGCCGTGGAAGTGCCTGACCCGCTGCACGGAGAAGAACCGATCGAGGTGCGCCAGCCCGTCGCCGGGGCCCTCGACGAGGCGCGCGATCTCGTCAGCCAGTCGCAGCGAGTCGCGGGGGCTGTCGGTCAGCAGCGGGAGATAGCGCGCGAACCGTCTCCGCCGCCACTCGGTACGCGCCGCGAAGAACGCTCGGACGAACGCGTCGCCGCCCCGCCCGAGCGTTCGCGCGAGGGCGCCCCGGTTGCAGTAGGGGGTACGCACGAGCTCGCCGTTGGTCCCGACGACATGGGGAGTCGCTCCGTAGGCGCGTGCGCCGACCGTGTAAAGGTAGGTGTGCCAGTTCGCGGCCGTCTTGGTGCCGCCGGTGATCCGTACGATCCGCGCGGCGTGGGTGAGATAATCCGCCGGGTTCAGCTCGATCGTGTGATGGGGAATCCCGAGATCCCGGGCGATACGCGTCGCGATCACCTGGTCGGTGCTGTCCGGAGCACCCATCGTCAGTGCCTGCGGCGAGGACCCGACCGCGATCGCGCGTCCCAGCAGCAGGCGGGAGTCGAAGCCGCCGCTCAGCGAGATCAGCGGATGGTCTCCTGTGAGCTCGTCCAGGACCTCGTGGAGGACGTCGCTCACGTCCAGCGGGCTCAGTGCGGGCTCCTGGGGCAGGGTGTCCCAGAACGACGATCGGTTGATGGTCATCCGGCCGTGCGCGAAGCGGATGACTGCGGCGTTCGGGACCCGCCTGACGTCCGGATGCAGTGTGTCCTCGCCCGTCGGGTGTCCCAGCAGAGTCAGCTGGCGAACCGCTCGCTGATTCCATCTCCATGGCAGGCCCGCCTGTCTGACCAGGGAGAACACGTCCTGGCCGTGGAGGAGGCGGCCGTCCTTGACCACGTAGTAGTAAGGATGGGCTGACACTGCGGAAGTGATGATCATCTCTGTCGGGGCTTGCGGACCGTCCTGCCCTGGGGCAGGCTGAGCCTTCGCGCCCGACGCCGGATGATCCGGAGCGCAGCGGGCTGTCACCACGAAGTCACCCGGGATGTCCGTCGGGGAGATACCCCTGAGAACCGCTGTCAGGATGCGATCGGGCGACCAGGCCGAGTACCCGATGAGTTCCGGGTCGCCGGTCCTGCTTGGGGGTGCGGGGTCTCTGGCGGCCATGTCGTCTTTCGGATCGGGCCGGTGTGATCGCGGCGGGGTACGGAACTGAGCCTGGTGCTGGACCACGGATCTCGGCGAGGTGTGCCTTGACGAGCCGCCAAAATATCACCCTGAGTGGTCAACGATTGCGCATCGTAGTTGAAGGGCGTGTCATCTGGGGACCCACCCGCGTGCGGGAGACCTGGGGTGGAACCGAGCCCGGCCGCCCGCCGGCATCGGGCAGCAGGCTGAGGATCAGGTCGCGGTAGCGGCGTGCCAGCACCTCCCGATCAAAGTGAGCCTCGACGTGCGCACGCCCGGCGCGTCCCATCGCCGCGCGGCGGTCTGGGTCTCCAGCCATCTCGATGACCGCGTCCGCCAGCGCGATGGCGTTCTCCGGCGGCACCACCCGCGCGCCCGCATCCATCAGGATGCGGGCTGCCTCGCCGCGGACCGACCCGATGACCGGGCGACCGGCCGCGAGCATCTCGAACATCTTCGACGGGATGAACGTCTCGAACAGCGGCACGTCGCGCAGCGGAACCAGGCAGATGTCGGCCGCCGCGAGGAGGCCGGGCACCTCGTCGCGGCGCACCCCGGGCAGCAGCGTTGTGTTGGTCAGCCCGAGCTGGGCGACATGCGCGGCCAGCCGCCGTTTGTCCGCGCCTTCCCCGACGAAGGCGAAACGCACCGGTACTCCCCGCTCCGCCACCACAGCCGCGGCGTCCGCGATCGTGGTAAGTCCCTGGGAAATGCCGTGCGCACCCAGGTAAAGCACCACAACGTCGTCAGGCCCGGCACCCAGCCGCTCGCGCAGGCCGGCGGGCGCGGCCACCCCCGGCCGAAAGCGGGCCAGGTCCACTCCGTTCGGGATCGTGTGCACCTTGGCGGCCGGGATGCCGCGCCGCGTGATGTCCGCACGGAAACCCTCGGTGACCGTGACCACGGCGTCCGCGGCGTGGTAGGCAGCCAGTTCCAGCCGCTCCAGCGCTGCGATGATCCGTGGGCTGGTGATGACACCGAGCTGGACGAAGATGGCCGGCCACAGGTCACGGACCTCGACGACGAGCCGTGCCCGTCGGAGCCGGGCCAGGATCCAGGCAGATCCGAGGGAGAAGAAGGTGGGGGACGAGACCACCACCACGTCCGCCGGTCCGGCCGCGCGTGCGCCGAACACCACCGAGCTGGCCATGAAGGAAAGATGGCCGAGCGTCTTGCGGACCACCCCTTCGTTCGGGGTCGCGTACAGCCAGGTCCGCACGATCCGGTAGCCGTCGCCCTGCTCCAGCCTGCGCACGACCCGCCGGTACGCCTCCGGCACTATGCCGGTGGGATGGTTCGGAATGCCGGTGAGGACCGTGACGTCCAGTCCGTCGGCCGTCCACGCGCGTGCGGTCTCGGAGAGCCGGGCCTGCGGCGCACCGGTCTCGGGTGGGAAGTAGTGGGTCACGAGCAGCACCCGCGGCGCCCGGCCGCGTGCGGGCCCACCCGTCTGTGCGTGGCCGGGGCCGCCGCGTACGGTCGGAGAATCGACGGGTGCGGCCCGGGACGGCACGATGATGCGGCGCGGAATTCTGAAGGAGTCACGTGGCACTACGTCAACCTCTCACCGTTCCGACGGCCTGGGCGAAATCGCTCCGTAGCAATTCTGATCGTATTCCTGCCGTGACCGTGAATCGGAGAGGCCGCTTGCGTGTCGCCCCTTGGTGATCTGGTGCGGCGTTTCCGCCGGCGATAAGATCCGGAATCTGGTTTTCAGGTCGGTCGGGCGCTCTGGGCGGGCTCGGTGGAATCGGTGCTGAGCCGAGGATCGTCCGTCTGCCGCTGATGTGGCAGAACGAGTCCGCCCGTACCGTTCTCCGGCGGTGTGATGTCTACCGGTGTGGTATGGGCGAGCGTGATAGACGTGGTCTTGGCGAGCACTGGATCCGCCGCCCGTCCGATGCGGGCGCGCGAGCGGGTGAACCCGACGATTCGAGGCGCGTTCGAGTAACCCACGATCAGCGCCAGCAGCGCGAGGTCGGCCGCGACGCGGACACCTGTGCCGCCCCGTGCGGCGAGGAGCCCGAGGCCCGACATCACCGTGACGAGGCAGGCGACCGTCACCGTAACCCGGGTGTGCGTCCATCCGACATCGGTGAGCTGCTGGTAAATGTGAGTCCGATGGGGGAGATACCAGCGCTCCCCTCGCCGGACCCGGCGGATGAGGGTGATGCCGGTATCGGTCAGGTAGAGCAGCAGCGGCGCCACCGCCGCGTCCGGAGGGAGGCCCGATACGACGCCCTGCAGCGCGAGTACGGCAAGGCAGGCCCCCAGGGTGTAGCTGCCGACGTCGCCGAGAAAAATGCGCGCCCGGGGGAAGTTGAAAGGACCGAACCCGATCGCGGCGCCGGTGATGACCGCCCCGCCCGCGACCAAAGAGGGCATGTCGTGCATACGGCCGACGACGCTGAAGGCCAGGCCGGCGATCGCGGCCTGTGCGGCCGAAATGCCGTTGATCCCGTCCATGAAGTTGAAGGCATTGACGAAACCCGTCACCCACAGCGGGCCGACCAGCGCCGCGACCAGCAGGAGCGGTGCCGGTGGGTCGGCGTCGAGGGTCACGCTGATCAGGAGCACGGTGGAGACCGCAAGGCTGGCGAGCACCTGCAACGCCAGCCGGCGCAGGGGGGTGATGCCACCCACGTCGCCGCCGATGTCCTCGGCGAGGCCGATGAGGCCGAACAGAGTCACCCCGACGGTCATCGGGAGCAGGTCGGGTGCGTTGGCTCGGCCGCTGGTGACCACGAGGACCAGGACGCCGGCGAACAGGCCGAGAGCGACCGCGACCCCGCCACCGCGCGGCGTCGGCACCTGATGTGAGGAACGTTCGTTGACGTCGTCAATGGCGGCCAGACGTCGCATGGCGACGAGCACGGCCGGTGTGGCCGCGAGGGTTACCAGCAACGCCGCCGCTCCCGCTCCGACCATGTCGCTCCCTCGGGGCTTGGCCCGTGAGACGACCCGGCCGGCGCGTGACGCCGGCGAAGACAGGTCGCTCACAGGTGGGTCTGGCTCTCCAGCGGCTCGGTAGATCCGCCGTGCGCGTCTGAATGTAGTGCATCAACTACTGTCGGTTGCATGAATCGAGCGTGGGTGTCTGGCTGGCGCGGCGGGCCAGGACCGATTCACGGAGATCAGGTGCTGGCGGATGCCGAGCGGGCGGCAGCGGAGGGAACACAGCTGGCCTGAACGAAGGTCATGTTGAAGGCGTCGACCTTGGCCAGCCGGTAGTCGGCGGAGCGCAGCGCGCGAACCGTTCTGTCTGTCGAGAGCACAGGGTCGGGCTGGTCGAACTCGACACACAGAACACGCGGCCGGATGCCGTCACGCAGGAGTGTCCTGATGGTCTCGTGCTCCGCCCCCTCGACATCCAGCTTGAGCAGGTCGAGGTGGTCGTGGCCGACTCGATCCATGATTGTTCGGATAGTGGCGCATTCCGCTGTGAAGTAGTCGCAGGTCCGCTGTAGGTTCTTGATCGAATGTGAGACGTGGTGCGGATCGCTCGGCGCGTAGAAGCGCAGGTGACCGGAACTGCCGGCCACGCCCACCGGCAGGTGCGTGAACCGTGGGTCGAGGTCCTGCTCGGCGGTCCACCGCACCGACTCCGGCGTAGGGTCGAGCCCCCACACCCGAGCGCCGTATCGAGTGATCAGCGCCAGGTCGAAACTGATGTCGGTCCCGACCCCCGCGCAGTAACATGCCGAGTCGACGTCGAGCACTCCGTCGGGTACCCACCAGCCGCCGTAGGTGGAACCGAGCCGGACCATCTGGAGCGAGCCGGCCCCGGGGTCCGGTCGCCAGAGTAGCGGGAACGCCCTGGACAGCACTCGGATTCGCCACCGGCGCGCGTCGAGGAGTTTCGCGGTCGTTGTCATCGGCCTCATCGCGTTTCTCCACCCCATCCAGTCAACGGTCGGCGGTCTGGCCATGATGTTCTCGCCCTGCCACGGTGGTGGCGCCGCCGCGACGTATCACGATCCGCGAGGCCCGCCATCAAGAATGTGTGTCGCCGCAGCAGGCTGAAGACCAGGACTCCGGCGCCGCCCGTCAGCACGCCCTGGCCCTCCAGCATCGAGCGCACCAGTAATGTCACCAGGATCGTTCGAATGACGAAGCCGGTCGGGGCGTGACGTCGGCGCCGGGGGAGCGCGCCGCGTGCGCCCGCGACGAGCAGGATCACCGCTGCGACGCATCCCAGCACCCCTGCATCCAGGGTCACGGCGAGCAGCGCGTTGTGCGGCGCCCGTGGGAATTCCCCATTGCTGGGTGCGACCCGCGTGGCAAAGCCGTCGCCGAACGGCATCGCGTCAGGGACGGCGTCGAGCGCGGCCATCGCCAGGCCCGTCCGCCCCGAGGAATACGAGTCGTGGGCGACGTCGGTTCGTTCTGGCTGGCCCATGAGGCGGGTCAGCGTGAGCGGAGTCCGTCCGGACACCAAGATCGCCGTGCCGACCCCGGACAGGATCAGCGTGGTCACGAGAACCTGACGCCAGGCGCCCGCGATGAGCGGATACACGGCGATGCTGAGGCAGAGCGCCACGAGGCCACCCCGGCCTCCGCACATGACAAGCGCTCCGATCAGCAACAGTCCCTCAGCCGGCCAGAGCAGCAGCCGCGGGCCACGTGGCCCCTGCCAGAACCAGATGAGGATCGCGATGGCGAGCTCGAAGGCCAGCGACGTCGACCGAGTAGACAGGCCGCTGACGCCCTGCCACTGCACAACCGGCGTCGTCACGACAGCGTGTCCGGCGGCTTCGGCGACCGTCGCCGCCGCGCTCAGCACGGCGGCTAGCCTGTACCCACCAAAAAAACGGAATGTCTCCCCATTGTTGGCCATCGTCTCGCCGGCGGTCGCCGCGAGCACGGTGAGAGCGGCGAAGGATGCGGTTGATCGATCCCAGTTGGCCGTCCCGGACAGGAGATACGCGAGTGCGAGCAGCATCCAACCGATGTGGGGAGATCTGATCGCCAAACCCTGGACGAGGAACAGCCGCGCCAGTACGGCGAGGAGCAGGACGGTTCGGGCGGCATCGAGGTAGTGCGGGGACACCCCCGGAAGGATGTACAGCGGGGTGAAAAAACCAAGCAACCCGGTCGTCGAGATCAGGCTCCTCGGCATTCGCCCGGCTGGCGCATCCACGGCGGCCGTCGCTGAGGTCGGCCAGATCCGCTTGGGGTAGCCGACTTCCAGATCCAGGGCGTAGTTACTCATTGCGCCGCACTTTGGCCCGGATGACCGCCGCGGCCGGCCGCGTGACCGCGGCCGCGGCAGTCGGCATCCTGGGGCGGGCGGCGGTGTTCATACCCTCGGCGTCCGCGATCTGTCAGATCTACCGGCGGCGTTGTCAGCACGATGCCGTGGCCGCCTGCACGATCTCGTCCGCGACCGGCCTGGGAGTGTGGACGGGATCACGTTCGGCCACCCCGCGCCGGGACCTGAACCGGTGGGCCGCGGCGGCGATACCGTCCGCGTAGCCGAGGCCGAGCGACACGCTGTTCATCACGAGGCCGCCGGTCGAGGCGGGGGGGACGTCGTCGATCGCCGCCGTGGTGCTCCCGCTCCTCGCCAGGCCAGTCAGGCCATGCCCCATCGCCAGCTCCCTCGCCGCGACCCGGCCGCCCAGGAAGCCACTCCCGCTGGTGACGAGGTCTCTCACCGCCGGATCTTCGCCAGGTCGCTGCCGCGACGAACCTGGTCGGGCACTGGGAACAGATCGGGGGCGGATGCGGTCATGTCGGCCCTCTCGGGATTACGGCCAGAGACGATCTGCTGAAGGTGATGGGTTGAGGCTGATTCGGTCGAGTGCGCGCACACGGGAGTCCTAAGAAACCGATAGATCGGTCGCGTTCTGTAGCTGAACAGTATCGGAGTGTCCTGCTCCTGTGTGGCGTTGTCAGCGCATCACGGCGTGTCGCTCGAGCGGTAGCCACTCTGCTGGCACCGCATCCGGGACAGCCGCGACCGCCTTCGGAGGCGCCGGCGCCACCGGCCCGCACATCTCGCGTGCTGGTTCCTACGCGAGTGCCGGAATCTCGGCGTCGCCGCAGGCCACGTCCATTTGTCGTGAAGTGCCGTGATGACCGCGGTCTGTCCACCGAAGCTGGCGGAAGAGGTAGCGGTCGAGGGGATGGTCCGGGCGTCGATCCGACACGCACCTTTCCTTGTTCCGTAAACCGACTGCGCTCACAGACACTGGTGTGAAGCGCTCGTTCACAGGCTGAGTGGTGGGCGGGCCGTTCGACCGGGCGGCGAGGACGACCGAAGAACTCGCGCCCTTCGGGCTTCGTCGGCGGCTGAGTCGACGGTGATCTCTGGGAGACCTCGTGACTGTGGGAACCGTGTGGCCTGTCCGTCTCAACTTGGGATCCGGCCCCAAGATCGTGCCGGGTTGGACCAGTATCGACCGATCCCCGACGATCCTTCTCGAGCGTCTGGGTGGCGCCAGAAAGCTGCTGTTTCGCGCCGGAATCATCGAATCGTCCCATCTGAACGCGTGGCCGCGGGAGGTCGTCCGTCGCGACATACGGCGCCCCCTACCGTACGAACCGGCCGAGGTGGACGCCATATATTCCTCGCACGCACTTGAGCATCTGTATCTCACGGAGGCCGAAGCCGTGCTGGCGGAATGCTTCCGTGTACTGCGCTCCGGCGGCACGATCCGGCTGGCGCTTCCTGACGCCCAGGCGTTCGCGGAGCAGCTTCTGTCCGCGCCGTTCTCGGGTGCCAACGGGCGCATCTTCAACGAGCGCCTGCATTCACACCCCGACAGTCCGCCCGGCTTCCTGCAGTGGCTGCGGCGGAGAGCGGGGTCATCAATGCACCGGTGGCAGCCGACGGAGAGTCTGCTCCGGGAGCTGTTGACTTCAGCAGGATTCATTGACGTGCAGCGTCGGCAATTCCAGACAGGTGAATTTCCGGATCTGACGCTGATCGAGCATCGGAAGGACAGTCTCATTGTAGAGGCGACGAAGCCATAGCGATGACTCGCGCGGAAATTTCCCTTGCGCTGGCACCCGCCGTCACCAGAGCGGACAGGGTGCGGCGCTCGCCGGTTGCTCGGATATACTCCGCCACGCTGGTCACTCAGGTTCTGGGGCTTGCCCTGACGACGATCGTCGCCCGTCTTCTGGCGCCGGACGAGTTCGCCTTGTTGACCGAGCTCGTAATTTACAGCAGTGTCATCCCCTCCCTGTTCTCCTGCGGTATTTCCGACGCGCTTGTCACCACCCGGGGTTTCGACCACGAGGATGTGGTCAATATCTACAGCTCCGGTGTGATACCAGTGGCCGTGCTGGCCCTCGTCGCGGGCGCCGTCACCTGGATCGTGGCAACGATCCTGCCGGACGGAGACAGAATAACCGTCACGATCCTGAGCCTGTCGGTCGTCGTCTCCTTCCTCTCCTCCTGGATAATGAGCCTCGAGCAGCGACTAGAGTGCTTCGGGGACTATAATCGGCAACTGATATGGACAAATGTCATTCCGCTCGCTCTCATGCTGCCCCTGGTGCTGCGGCCGGAATGGTGCAGTGTCGCTTTCTTTCTGGCGGCACGGTTCGTGGGGAACACGACGGTCCTGGCGCAAAGGTTCTATTTCCGTCGAAACTTCCTCCATCCTGTCCGGCGCGCTGACCGCGGCATGATCCGAAGCATCACGGTCCGTGGCCTGCGCTTTCACACCACGGCGCTGTTGAACGTGTTCTCCGGACGCCTCGATCAGGTCATGGCAACCGCGTTCCTTTCTTCCTCGGGTCTGGCCACCTACGGCGCGGTACTCCCGATGTCGGTGGCCATGAAGAGCCTGGGCAATGCGGTAAGTACCGTCGGCCTCGTCCGAGTGAGCTCTGTTGATGCCCAGGAAGCGAAGGCGAGCAGCTTTTCCCGTCAGCTGCGCCTGAGTATTGTCGCATCGTTCGTCATGGCGCTTCCGATCTGTCTCCTGATGCCGGTGCTGTTTCCGCTCCTTCTGGGGCCGAGATATGTCGACGTTGGAAAGACCGTGATACTTGTCATCGTCGGCGGTACCTTGTTCTCGTTGGTCGACATCGAGATCCGGCTGCTTCGTGGCCTGCTTATTGTCTGGCCGGGCGTCGCCGCCCGAGTAGCCACGATCGGCAGTGTACTTCTCCTCGCGCCCACGGTAATGCGGGACCATGGGGCCGTTGGCGCCGGTGCAGTCAGTGTGGCGACTGCTGTCGTGACCCTTGTCGTCCTGGCGGTTGGAATCCGATTCGCCGTGGTGCGGAATCTTACGGCGAGCGCACAGGAGCTGGATTGAAACCCTGCACCGTGGTCGGAACCTCGAACGGTTCGGCGAATCCGGGCGGACATGCGGCTTCACCCGTGCAGGCGCCCGCCCGCTCGGGACCGCTGCACCCGGAATTCCGCCCCGGCCACCCCGGCCGCCGACAAAATATCTCAATTGGTCGCGAAATCCTGGCTGGAGTAGCGGCGGCGCAGGTGGTCTCTGCTCCCTTCATTCGGGAGCCGCCCGGACTGGACCCAACACGCCGAGGCGACCACTGGCGCCGGAAGGCGGGTGCGGTCACGTATCGTGCGCGTGAGTGCTCACGGAATGCGAGAACCTGGTGCGTCAGGGAGGCGCTGCCCTTGAACGGTCTCCGGCCGAACGCAGTCTCACTGAGTGCGCGACATCCATAGTTAACGATGCGTTACCAGTGAACGGAGGAAGGCTCGACCATGCGCATTGCCTTCATCGCGGACTTCAGGAGCGTAACCGCACGCTCCTGGATCGGCGGGGTAGCGGGCCTTGGCCACGAGTGCCTGATTGTATCCTCTCATCCGGTTGGTTCCGAGCCGGAAGCGGGCTTCCGCGTCGAATGCGTTCCAATCGGCCTCAGCTGGTTGACTCGGGCCTCCGGGTCACCTCGCGCGAGCACCGGTGCATCCAGGCTGCGTAGATCGAACCCCATGGTCGAATATCTCCGGGCCCATGTGGGCCCGTTCGATCTGCCGATCCAGGCCCGCAAGGGTCGTCACCTGATCGAGGAGTTCGCTCCTGATGTGGTGCACGCATTGCGCATACCATTCGAAGGAATGTACGCCAGCTACCTCCGTCCGACCAGCCCACTCGTGCTGTCTGCCTGGGGAACCGACTTCACCTTGCACGCGGCGGGAAACCGACTGCTTGGCGGACTGACCCGAAGAGCCGTCGGAATGTCTCATGCTCTGATCGCCGACTGCCAGCGTGACGTCGAACTCGCAGGCACCTGGGGACTCGAACCAGGCCGACCCACCGGAATCTTTCCAGGCAATGGAGGCCTGGAACTTCCCTCCGATTCCGACGTGGACCGGCTGCGGGGTGAGACCCGGTCCCGCCTCGGCATCGCCGACGACACGCCCGTCGTGCTAAGTCCTCGTGGTCAGCGGGGCTGGCTTCGGGTGGACACACTGTGCCGAGCAGTTCCCGAGATCGTTCGCAGAGTTCCAGGAACGGTGACCGTTCTGGTCGACTCATCGGGCGACAGGCGGATCACCACGCTGGTGGACGAGCTGAAGATCGGTGAGTTCTGCAGGCTTCTCCCTCGGCAGTCCCCGGGCCAGATGGCCGGACTGTTCGCTGCGGCGGATCTCGCCGTGTCGCCCAGCTTTCACGACGGAACTCCAAACACACTGCTGGAGTGCATGGCAACCGGTTGTTTCCCGGTGGCCTCAAACATAGCTCCGGTTCGTGAGTGGATTGATCACGGGGTGAACGGGCTGCTTTTCGACCCTGCGGACCCGAGGGAACTCGGCGCGCTGGTGGTCGAGGCGCTGACCGGAGAGAAAATACGAGAACATGCCAGGAGTATCAACCGAGATCTTGTTGCCGAACGGGCCGAGCGGAGGGCAACGCTGGCACGCGTAGACGAATTCTACCGAAAGGTCGGCGTCCTGTGAGCGCAGACGATCCCCCGGGGCAGTCCGAACGCCACCCGAAGGTCGCGGTCATCGCTTCGTACCTTCCGAACTACCGTGCGGCGCTGTATCGCGAGCTGCTGGCCAGGACGGGGCCCACATACCATCTGTTCGGCGACACCAGGATCCCGATCCCCGGATACACCTCCATCGTGCTTGAGCGGGGCCACCGGATCCGCACGCGCTCGTTTGGTCCGGTGCACTGGCAACACGGTCTCGTTGCCGATGCGCTACGTCGGGTGCGAGCGGCTCGGAGGGGAACCGAGCATGACTTCGACCTGCTGGTCATGACCGGGGACTGGACTTATCTGTCCACCTGGCTCATCGCCGCATTGTCCCGGCTGGGAGGTCCCCCGGTCCTGCTCTGGACCCATGGTTGGCGGCGGCGAGAGTCCGGTGCACGACTGCACGTACGCCTGGCGTTCTACCGTCTGGCGGCAGGACTGCTGCTTTACGGTGAGCACGGCCGCAGACTGGCGATGGAACACGGTCTAGATCCCCACCGGCTTCATGTGATCTACAACAGCCTTGATCTGGACAGGCAGTTGGCCGCCGCCGCAGACACCGACGACGAGTCGAGTTCACGGTTCGTGTCAGATCTGTTTGCGAACCCGGAGCTGCCGCTGGTCCTGTCCTGCTTCAGGATCACCCGGGAGCGCGCGGTCGACGAGGCAATCGCCGCGCTGGCGCTGCTACAGGGTTCAGGACGTGGGGTGAACTACCTGGTGATCGGAGACGGTCCGGACCTTCCGCGGCTCCAGAGCATCGCAAAGTCCTATCCCGAAGTTCAGGTGGTCTTCTACGGCGCTTGCTACGACGAAGGTGTCATCGCCGCGGCCCATCGGCGTGCCGTCGTCACGCTGGCGCCCCGGAAGATCGGACTGTCGGCGTTGCAGAGCCTGGCGTACGGCGTTCCGGTCGTAACGTGCTCTGGAATTGAACATCATACTCCGGAGTTCGAGATCCTGGAGGACATGGTTTCTGCCCGCATCTTTCCTGTGGGTGATATCCCGGCCATGGCGGAGTCGGTCCTCTACTGGATCGACAACCCACGGCGGGACGGGTGTGTCGAGGATCTGAGGAAGAGGCTGTTCGCCTCCTATAATCCACGGCGCCAGGCGGATCTGATCGACAAGGCCGTCGTCGGGACACTGGAGCACGTTCATATGGCTGCACCTGGAACGAACCTCTTCCGCGGGCAGCGTCCCGAGTCTCTGGACCGGTTGGAGGAGATGCCCCGTGAGTGTTGACCACAACATCTACAGAAATGGAACGTACCGGGCGAGAAATCCGGACTGGCATGACGGGGACGGGGCATGGAAGGCGCTCCAGATCGGACATCTCCTGCGCCGGAACGGAATCGATCCGAAGTCGGTCTGCGATGTCGGATGTGGCACCGGAAGGGTGCTCGCCGAGTTGGCGGTCCAGTTTCCCGCCGCCGAGCGCCTGGTCGGCACGGACACCTCTGACGAGGTTCTCGACACTGCTCGCGGACTGTCGCCCAGGGAGATCGAATTCGTTAACACCGAGAAGCTGGACCAGGTCGAGCATTTCGACCTCGTCCTGATGGTCGACCTGTTCGAGCACATTGAGGACTACCTCGGTTTCCTGAGGTCGTTCCGCGGGCGTGCGGACAGATTTGTTTTCCATATCCCGCTCGATCTGTCGGCTCAGGCTCTGCTCCGCGTCGAACCGATACTGCATGCCCGGCGTCACGTTGGCCACCTTCATTACTTCTGCCGGGAGACGGCGCTCGCGACGCTGGATGACGCTGGCTACCGGGTCCTCGACGAGAGATATACTCCTGGTGCGCTTGAGCTCGACCGACCGGGTAGGAGACGCGCAGTGGCGCGGATACCCCGGAAGGCCGCCTTCCGGCTGTCGCCACACCTGACCGCCCGCGTTCTCGGTGGATTCTCCCTACTCGTCCTGTGCGACGGCGGTGAGATGTAGTGATGTCTCTTCTGCAAGAGGTCACCTGCGATTCCCCAGCCTTCGTCGTGGCTGAGGTGTGTCCAGCTTCTGGCGCGTCGTCACGCGCGTGACCTGTATCGCCGCGCTGGTCACGCTCCTTGCGCCGCTCCGCTCATGTTGTTGCTCCAACCTGGTCATTCCGTCGCCTCTGTACGGGTGGCTCCGGTGCGACGCGGGCGAGAGCGGGACGGAAATCCGCAGCTGAATGTAATGGATCAACTACAGTTGGTTGCATGATACGAGTGCGAGTGTCGGGTCTGGCGCGGAGCCACGGATCTTCGGTGCGGCACGCGCCCGCGATGGGCCGGGTTTTCCGGTGAAGCAGGTGGTCCAGGTCGCCGGCGGTGGGGATGTCCGGGTCGTCGAGACCCCGATCCCCTCGATCGGGGCGACGGAGGTGCTGGTGGAGACGGCCGCGACGATCGTCTCCGCTGGTACTGAGCGGGCGGTCACGGCTCTTGCCCGGTCCGGGCTGCTCGCCAAGGCGAGGGCCCGTCCTGACCTTGTCCGTCGGGTGACCGAGAAGGCCAGGACGGACGGCATCGGGGAGGCGCTCCGCTCGGTTCGCGACCGGCTCGCCGCCGAAATGCCCCTCGGTTACAGCGGCGCCGGCCGGGCCGTCCGTGTCGGTTCCGCGGTCGACACCATCCGGCCCGGTGACCTGGTGGCCACCGGAGGCGCGGGATGGGCGAACCATGCCGAGTTCCAGGCGGTGCCCGGCCTGCTGTGCGCGCGGGTGCCGGAAGGGGTCCCCGCGGCTGACGCGGCCTTCGCGACCATCGCCGCCATCGCGCTGCACGGGCTGCGTCTGGCGGAGGTCGGTCCGGGAGCGAAGGTGGTCGTCGTCGGGCTTGGCCTCGTCGGTCAGCTCGCCGCCCGCATCGCGCTGGCCAGCGGATGTGACGTGGCGGGAGTAGATCTCGCGGAGCTGCCGTTGACCACCGCCGCCGGGACCGGTGTGCGTGCGCTGCGCGAGTCCGGCGACGCGACCACGGCCGCGGTGCGGGAATGGAGCCGGGGGCGAGGGGCGGACGCGGTGCTGATCTGCACGGCGGGCCGGTCCGGCGACCCGGTGATGCGGGCGACGGAGTTCGCCCGCGACAGGGCGCAGCTCGTCGTCGTCGGGGATGTGCCGCTGGGCCTGGCACGCGCGCCGTTCTACGAGAAGGAGCTCGCCCTTCGCTTCGCGCGGTCGTATGGTCCCGGCCGGTACGAGCGGGGCTACGAGGAGTGGGGAGTGGACTACCCGGCGGGCCAGGTCCGCTGGACGGAAGGCCGCAACCAGGAGGCGGTGCTCGACCTGCTCGCCGCCGGCCGGCTGTCCGTGGCGGATCTGGTCACCCATGCCTTCCCGCTCGAGCAGGCCGCGACCGCCTACGACCTGGTATCGACCCGGCGAGAGCCCTACCTGGCCATCCGGTTCGACTACCCGCGCCGCGCCGAGCCGGTGGAGGTCGCGTCGCGGGCGGCGGGGACCGCACCGACCGACGAGAGCGGTCCGGGGGAGGCGCGGCCAGCCGGACAGCGCGCGAGTCGGACGGCGCGTCGGTTCGGTGCGCCCGGTGGGCGCCGCGGTAGCCGCGTCGGTTGGATCGGCGCCGGGAACTTCTCCGGCTCGGTGTTGCTGCCGGCCTTCCGGGACGCCGGTTTCGATCACTTCGTCAGGGTCGCGTCGGCGAGCGGCCGGTCGGCTCGTGCCTTCGCCGACCGGCACGGGTTCCAGGGAACCGCAACCGGGGTCGACCAGTTGCTCGACGACGATGACATCGATGTCGTGGTGATCGCCACGCCGCATTCGACGCATGCCCGGCTGGCGGCCGCGGCGCTGGAACGGGGCCGGCACGTGTGGTGCGAGAAGCCGCTGGCTCTCGACCTGGCCGACCTGGAGATGGTTGAGCAGGCGGCAGCCGTCGGCGGCGGCGTTCTGATGGTGGGTCTCAACCGCAGGTTCTCCCCGGCGGTCGTCGAGGCTCGGCGACGCCTGGCCGAGCGGGATGGCCCGCTGGGTCTGGTCTACCGCGTCGCGGCCGGCCCGGTACCCCCGGACCACTGGTACGGCGACCGGCGCGAGGGCGGCCGTCTGCTGGGCGAGGTCTGCCACTTCGTCGACACCTGCGCGACGCTGGCGGGCAGCCGGGTCGAGGTGGCGACGGCGCTGCCCGGCCGCGGTGGTGAGGCGCTGCTGGCCGAGGACCTGGCCGTGACGTTGCGGCACCTCGACGGCAGCCTGTCGACCATCGCGTACAGCTCCGCCCGTCCCCGGGCCTGCCGGAAGGAGATGATCGAGGCTCTCGCCGGTCGTCGTCACCTGCGCATCGACGACTTCAGGGAGCTGGTGGTCGACGGCGATTCGGGATGGAAGGGCGCGCAGGACAAGGGACACCGGGCGGCGGCCGGCGCGTTCCTGCGGATGTGCCGCGGCGGCGCGACCGAGGTGACGGCCGAACTGATCGCATCGTCGCGGGCGACGCTCGCCGCCGCCGCGAGCCTCGGCACCGGCCTTCCGCACTCGGTGGAGCCGGCGGCCACCGACCCGGTGGACGCGGTCGGCATACCGGCGGCGCGGACGGCGGGGCTGGGAAACGCGCCGCCCGCCCGGCCGGCCGCTCCGACCCGGACCGGCGACGCGGTCGGCGGTGTGGTCGGCGGCGTTGCGCGCGATCGGACGGCGACACCGTGACCGCGGCCGGCCTGCACGCCGTCGTCATCGCCGGCGCCCGGCCGAACTTCATCAAGGTGAAGCCCGTTCTCGACGCGCTGGCGGCCGATGGCGCCCGAACCAGTTTCGTGCACACGGGGCAGCATTACGACGAGACGATGAGCGGGGTCTTCTTCGCCGATCTGGGGCTCCGGCGGCCCGACCACCACCTGGAGGCGGGATCCGGGTCGCACGCGGTGCAGACCGCGGCCGTGATGACCGCGTTCGAGCCGCTGCTGGCGCGCCTGTCACCCGATGTCGTCATCGTCGTCGGCGACGTGAACTCGACGCTGGCGTGCGCGCTCGTCGCGGCGAAGGCGAACATCCCGGTCGCGCACGTCGAGGCCGGCCTGCGCAGTGGTGACCGGGCGATGCCCGAGGAGATCAACCGGATCGTCACCGATCGGGTGTCGGACCTGTTGTTCGCCCCCAGCCCCGAGGGCGTCGAGCATCTCCTCGCCGAGGGCGCGCGACCGGAGTCGGTGCACCTCGTGGGCAATGTCATGGTCGACACGCTGCTCGCCTGCCGGGAGCGGGCCCGCTCCCGCCCTGTGCTCGCCGATCTGGGCCTGACCTCCGGGGAGTACGGCCTGGTGACACTGCATCGGCCGAGCAACGTCGACGACCCGGCGGTACTCGACGGGCTGCTCACGGCACTGGGCGAGATCGCGCGCCGCTGTCCGCTGGTGTTCCCTGTTCACCCGCGTACCGCCAGCCGCCTGGCCGGGCGGCTACCGGACGGGGTTCGGGCGCTCGGGCCGGCGGGCTACCTGGACTGCGTCGCGCTTCAGATGGGCGCGCGACTGGTGCTCACCGATTCTGGTGGTGTCCAGGAGGAGTCCACGGTGCTGGGCGTTCCGTGTCTGACCCTGCGGGAGGGCACCGAGCGGCCGATCACGGTCGCCGAAGGGACGAACCGGGTGGTGGGCTGTTCTCCAGCGGCGATCATCGCGGGCGCGTTCGAGGTGCTCGAGCGGCCGCCATCGCCGCGTTGTCCCGATTTGTGGGACGGACACGCGGGCCGGCGGATCTCCGCGGTGCTCGGGCGGACCCTCGGACGCCGGGCTCGTCATGGCAGCGGAGTCCGCCCGCGTGGGCAGGCGGCGGCCGCGTCCGACCTCCTGCTGGCAGCACCGATAGCCGATCGCGGAGCGTGACACACCGTAATCGCGTTGCGTAGCTGACAGTGTTTAATGAGTGACAATAGGTTCATGACTTCTTCGGGAAAGCTGGTGGTGGTCGGCCAGGGGTACGTAGGTCTTCCCGTGGCGATGCGTGCGGTCGAGGTCGGCTGGCGGGTGGTCGGCGTCGACGTCGACGCCGCGCGGGTCAAGCGGCTGGTCGCCGGCGAGTCGTACGTCGAGGACGTCTCGCGGGACCGGCTCGCCGCGGCACTCGACTCCGGGCGGTATGAGCCGACGGCCGACTTCGCGGCGGCCGCGGGGTTCGACGTCGCGGTCGTCACCGTCCCCACCCCGCTGCGGGAGGGCGCGCCCGATCTGGGCTACGTCGTCGAGGCGGCCCGCAGCCTGGCGCCGCTGGTGACACCGGGGGCGACGGTGGTGCTGGAGTCGACCACCTATCCGGGGACGACCGAGGAACTGTTCGGGCCGTTGCTGGAGGAGGGATCCGGGCTCACCGCCGGAGACGACTTCCGGCTCGGCTACTCCCCGGAGCGTATCGACCCGGGAAACCCGACCTGGCGGCTGGAGAACACGCCGAAGGTCGTCTCCGGTGTCAACGACGCCTCGCTCGAGGCGGTCCGGGCCTTCTACGACTCGCTGGTGGACCGTACCGTGTCGGTCGCCTCGACGAGGACGGCCGAGCTCACCAAGCTGCTGGAGAACACCTTCCGGCACGTCAACATCGCCCTGGTCAACGAGCTCGCGATGTTCGCGCACGAATTGGGGGTGGATGTGTGGGAGGCGATCGACGCCGCCTCCACCAAACCGTTCGGGTTCATGCCGTTCCGGCCCGGCCCCGGCGCCGGTGGCCATTGCCTGCCCATCGACCCGTCGTATCTGTCCTGGCGGGTGCGGCGACGGCTCGGCCGCAGCTTCCGGTTCGTCGAACTGGCCAACGACATCAATGACCACATGCCGGACCATGTGGTCCGTCGTGTGATCGACATGCTCAACCGGCGCGGACGCTCGGTGAGCGGCAGCCGCATCCTTCTGCTCGGACTGGCCTACAAGAGGAACACCGGTGACTCCCGTGAGTCGCCGGCCGCGCGAGTGGCCGCGCTGCTGGCCGATCTCGGCGCCGGGGTCTTCGCGGCCGATCCGCACGTCGACCCCGCGCAGGCGCCGGGACGGGTCGCACTGGTGGACGCCGACGCGGCGCAGATCGCGGCGGCCGACCTGGTGATCGTGCTGGTCGACCACGACGCGTTCTGTCGCGAGCTGGTGATGCGTCACGCCACGGCCGTCCTCGACACGCGCCGATGGCTGCCGGCCGCGTCGACTCGTGCCGCCGGTGCGCCGGCGGATCGTGAGCAGACTGGAGCGCTACCCGGCCCGGCACTCGACTCGACGGCCGACGTACCGGCGGCGGCCACCGACTCGCCGGTCAGGGTGGTCGTTCCAGCACCACGTTCCGCGCCGCGCCGCGCCCTCATCGAGTCGCTGTGAGACCCGTGAGGGGGTGACCTGCGGCTGTCGCGGGGCGCCCCGCCTGTTCGGTCGTCCCGAGGTCCCGAGTGTCGTGACTCTGTGTAGTAGAACTCTCTCTGTAGGTTGGCGAAGGTTGCCGGGTGTCCTGGAGGGAGCTGGGGAGAGTCCTCATGACCACGGAGTCTCGGATCCGTCGGAGTGCCGATGCGGCGATGTTCGCCTGTTCCCCGGCGGGCACGTATCGCCACGGGTTGAGCTGGCCCGGTGCGCTCGACGAGGCGGGAGTGCCGCGCCGGACCGGCGGCTGCGGGTGAACGGTACGGCGCGGAAAGTGACCACGACGGAGGCAACCAGAGCACATGGGTGGCAGATGGACCGGCGGCAGACCGACTGGTGGCAGGGGTACGGGCGGCGGGGGACGTGCAGGACGGTCAGCTGCGGTGTCCTCGGG
>NZ_UBIZ01000103.1:0-989 GCF_900465275.1 Parafrankia sp. Ea1.12
GGGTAGGGCTTGCGTTCTGCCATGTCTTCCAGCAGAACGCACCAGCCGCCGACCGCAAGACGATCAGCCCCACACCCAAAAGATCAACTCAAGCTGAGGCCCGGCAAAAGCGTACAGAACGCCCACTCAGAACCCCGATTTGGGCGGTGACCTGCGCGTTTACCTACGGGCCGGGGTCCGTGTCGGGCAGGCTGGGTGGTCATGGTGTGGTCGCTGCTCTACGCCCTGACACGGAACACTCTCGGGCTGATGCTGCTCCGGATGCGTGGGGACACCTCGAAGGAGGCGGAGCTCCTTGTCCTGCGACATCAGGTGGCGGTGCTGCGCCGGCAGGTGAACCGGCCCGGTCCTGGAACCGGCGGATCGGGTGATCCTCGCAGCCCTGTCCCGGCTGCTGCCCCGGTCCAGCTGGGGTTCGTTCTTCGTCACCCCGGCCACCGTGCTGCGCTGGCACCGTGACCTCCTCGCACGCAAACGGACCTACCCGCGGAAGTCGCCCGGTCGGCCGCCGGTCCGCCGGGAGATCCGCGAGCTGGTCCTGCGCCTCGCACGGGAGAACCCGACCTGGGGCCACCGCAGGATCCAGGGAGAACTCGCCGGGCTGGGCTACCCGGTCGGAGTCGCCACCGTCTGGCGGATCCCGCACCGCGCCGGCATCGACCCCGCACCCCGCCGGGCCGACACCTCCTGGCGCACCTTCCTGTCCGCCCAGGCCTCCAGCCTGCTGGCCTGCGACTTCTTCACCGTGGACACCGTGTTCCTGCAACGGATCTACGTGTTCTTCGTCGTCGAACACGCCACCCGCCACGTCCATGTTCTCGGGACCACGAAGCACCCGACCGCAGCCTGGGTCACCCAGCAGGCACGGAACCTACTGATGGACCTCGACGAACGTGGCCACCGGTTCCAGTTCCCCCTCCGTGACCGCGACACCAAGTTCACGGCTTCCTTCGACGCCGTCTTCACCGGAGCCGGCATCGACGTGGCAC
>NZ_UBIZ01000102.1:0-794 GCF_900465275.1 Parafrankia sp. Ea1.12
CGCTCACCGGCGACAGTCACGCCGCCGGCGGCGTGACTGTCGCCGGTGAGCGCGTGCAGCACCAGCACGGCGTTACCCGCGTCGGGCGCGAGCGTGCCCCACGTCTCGTAGGCGATCGTCACCTCGGGCAGCGAACCACCGCGTTCCAGGGTCAGCGGGCCGGCCGACCTGACGAACCGGCGATCTCCCACCGGGTCGCCGGGGCGCCACGCCGCCGACGCCGGCGGCGACGGCGACGGCGACGGCGACGGCGACGGCGGTGCCGGCCGCGGACCCGACGGTGGCCGGGGTGGCGGCGCCGGCTGGCTGGCGGGTGCGGCGTCCTGACGCTGGTCGGTCATCCGGACTTCGCGGCCCGGAAGCCCGCGTCGAGGTCGGCGAGGATGTCGTCGATGCCCTCGATGCCCACCGACAGCCGGATCAGGTCGGGGGTGACCCCGGTCGCCGCCTGTTCGGCGTCGGTGAGCTGCGAGTGGGTGGTCGTCGCCGGGTGGATGACCAGCGAGCGGACGTCGCCGATGTTGGCGAGGTGGCTGAACAGCTCCAGGCCCTCGACGAACTTCCGGCCCGCCGCCGCACCGCCCTCGATACCGAACGCCAGCACGGCGCCCGCGCCGCGGGGCAGGACCCGGCTCGCCCGCTCGTACCACGGCGAACCGGCCAGCTTCGGGTAGGCCACCCAGCCGACCTCGTCGCGCGCGGCCAGCCACTCGGCGACGCGCAGCGCGTTGGCGCTGTGCCGCTCCATCCGCAGCGACAGCGTCTCCAGGCCCTGCAACAGCAGGAACGCTCCC
>NZ_UBIZ01000746.1:0-455 GCF_900465275.1 Parafrankia sp. Ea1.12
GGCTCGCGACCGAGAACCCGACGTGGGGCTACCAGCGGATCCAGGGCGAGCTCCTCAAGCTCGGTTACCGGGTGAGCGCATCCACGATCCGCCGGGTCCTGAAGACCCTCGGGCTGCCACCGGCTCCTGCTCACTCACTCACCGGCCGCGGGCGTCGGTGACGGCGTCGACGCTGCCCACCGCGGCTTTGCCGAGATTCATACGCTGCTCGCCGCGCTCCAGCCGCGCTACTTCATCCATGGTCACGTCTACGCCGACTCCAGCCAGGACCGACCCCAGACCGGCCCCACGACGGTCGTCAACGCCTCCAGATACCAGCTTTCTGGACGCCGGAGGCCTGGGCGTGTAGGAACGTGCGCCAGGAGGCATCGGCCCGCCGGGGCGTGGGATCGACACCGGCGCGGTGCAGGATCCGCCAGACGGTGGCCACCCCGACCGGGTAGCCCAGCCCGACG
>NZ_UBIZ01000167.1:0-33955 GCF_900465275.1 Parafrankia sp. Ea1.12
GCCTCGTGGTGTTCTCGGCCGGGCAGCAGGAAGCCGGCCGAGAACACCACGAGGCCCGCGGCGACCGGCCACCAGAAGGCGTTCCCGAACGAGTCGGGTGTCGGGGCCGCGTGCGCCCCGCCGCCCTGCAGGATCAGGGCGACGACGGCCACGCCCAACGACGCGCCGATCTGGTTGAGGATGAACACCGCCCCTGTCGCCCCGGCGACCGACGTCATCGGGACGGTGCGGTAGACCGAGCCCATCGTCGGCGCGCCGACCAGCCCGAGCCCGAAACCGATGACGAGCTGGGCGGGAGTCAGCACGGCCTGGGAGGTGCCCGCCCCGGACTGGGTGAACACCAGCGCCCCCGCCGTGACCAGCAGGGCGCCGGTGGGCACCAGCCGCCGGGCGCCGATGCGGTCGGCGAGGTTGCCGGCCAGCGGCATTCCGATCATGGCGCCGACGCCCAGCGGGGCCAGCAGCAGGCCGGACTCCAGCACCGAGTGGTCGTGTACCTGCTGGTAGTAGAGCGGTAGCAGGAACAGCAGCGCGAACAGGCCGCCGCCGACGAGGAACATGATGGTCACGCTGGCGCTGAAGCCCTTGCTGGCGAACAGCCGCAGGTCGAGCAGTGGGGTGCCGGCGGTGCGCAGGGTGTGCGCGGCGTAGCCGGCGAACAGCGCGGCACCGAGGACCAGACCGATCACGACCTGGGCGCTGCCGAAGCCGTCCCGCCCGGCCTGGGAGAGCGCGAAGACCACCGCGGCGAAACCGGGGCACAGCAGGGCCACGCCGAGGGCGTCGAGGGGCGCCGGTGTGCCGTCCCGCGGCGGGTCGGCGGGCAGCACCACGACGGCGAGCACGATCGCGGTGAGGGCGAACGGGATGTTCACCAGGAACATCCACTCCCAGGAGAAGTTCTCCAGCAGCACGCCGCCGACGATCGGGCCGAGTACCGGCCCGATCGTGATCGGGATCGAGATCAGGCCCATCACCCGCCCGATGCGGGCCGGGCCGGCCGCGCCGGCCACCACGGTCATCATGATCGGGTCGACCATGCCGCCGCCGAGCCCCTGCAGGACCCGGAAGGCGATCAGGCTCTCCGCGTTCCAGGCCACCGCGCACAGCGCCGAGCCGGCGAGGAACAACGACAGGCCGAGCAGCCACATCCGCCGCGAGCCGAAGCGCGCCATCGCCCAGCCGGCCAGCGGGATGGCGAGCGCGACCGCCAGCAGGTAGCCGGTGGTCACCCACTCGATCGTGGCGAGCGAGGCCTCGAACTCCGCGCCGAGCGTGCTGATCCCGACGTTGACGATCGTCGCGTCCAGGTAGGACATCATCCCGCCGAGCACCATCACCCCGACGATGATCAGCAGGGCGGAATCAAGCCGAGGGGGGCTGTCCTCCGCCGTGTCCGTGCCTACCATCGAACCCTCCTTAAAACAGATCTTAAGTAAAAGTGAACTATTCGTTTCAATATGATGGGTCGGACGGTAGCATGCGGGCATGGGTGTGGGCGAGACCACCGGCGCGGCCGGAACTCCGGCGGAACGGGACGGGCCGGAACCGGGCCGGTCAGATCGGGGCCGGTCAGATCGGGGCCGGCTGGACAAACGGCGCGCGATCGTGGAGGCCGCGCTGCGCGTCTTCTCCCGGCACGGGTACACCGAGGCGACGATCGACATGATCGCCACCGAGGCGGGGGTGGCGAAGCCGACGATCTACAACCATCTGGGGTCGAAGGAGAACCTGTTCCGGTACGTCATGACGACGACCGCGGCGCTGTCCAACGCGAAGGCGCTCGAGGTGCTCGAGGGCTTCCCCCAGGACGCCGGCGGCCTTCGTGGCGGGCTGGAAGCCGTCGCGACGAGGCTCGTCGACTGCTACTGCGACGAGCGGTCCGAGGTGGTGCGCCGGCTGCTCTACGCGGAGGCACTGCGCTTCCCCGACCTCTACGACGCCGTGCGCGCCAGCGGGGCCGACCAGTTCGTGGAGGTGCTGGCGGGGCGGCTCGCCAGGCTCGCCCACGCGGGTCTGCTGCGCATCGACGACCCGATGCGCGGGGCGAACCAGTTCATCTCGCTCGTCTACGAGGAGCTGCCGGTGCGGAGCATCCCGGGCGCCCGGCCACTGCGGCCCCGCGAGGTCGACGAGGTCGTCCGCGCTGGTGTCGACACCTTCCTGCGCGCCTTCGGCGTCGCGCCCGCCTGATCCCGGCGTCTCGCCTTACCTACGCGGTTTCACCGATGTGCGCGCCGCGTGGCCGCGGGACATTGAAGACCTCCCCTCCCGGACTCGTTTCCTGCTGCCTGCACGAGGTGTTGATGCGATACGAACTGCTCGGGCCCCTGCGCGTGTCGAACAGCAGGGAGAGTCACCTGCTGAGCGCACCGAAGATGGAGACCACCCTGGCCGTGCTGCTCGTCGGCGCCGGCCGGATCACGACCAAGGACACCCTGGTCATGGAGCTGTGGGGAGACCGGCCTCCCCGCCGGGCGGCGGCCGCCATCCACGTCTACATCTCCCAGCTGCGCAAGTTCCTCGCGGCCGCCGGCGCCGACCCCACCCGCACCATCGTCACCAAGCCCGCCGGCTATCTGCTGCGGCTGGACGGCACCATTCTCACCTCCGACCGGCTGCTCGACCTGCCCACCGCGAGCTGACGTGACGGCGGGTGCCGAGCCGTCCTCCGGTGCGCCGCGCGACGGTGCGCGGGCTCACCCGCAGCCGGCTGGCGCTGAGCCTGGTGCCCCGCCCGTCGGCCGGCGGGCGGGGCACCGCTTCGGGTGACTTCCCGCTCCGGACATCAGCGTGGTCTCCGCCAGAACGAGGCGGCAGATCCCCGACCGGGGGCTGTTAGCTTCTCCTTTATGCTTCCCGCGGCGTTGCGCAGCGTCGATGACCATCATCTGCGGGCCGCTGTGGGTGACGTCACCTACCGGCGGGGCGCGCAGTACGCCCGCCAGGGCGCGGTGAGCGAGATGTCGTGGGAGCCGGTGGCCCAGGTGCTCCAGGGCCGGGTCGAAGGTAGCCATGGCGAGCGGTACCTGACCACTGTCTCCCTGACCGGCCGGGCCCGTTCGGGTGCCTGGCGGTTCAGCCACGGCGAGTGCAGCTGCCCGGTGGGCGTCAGCTGCAAACACGCCGTGGCACTCGTGCTGACGGCGGCGCAGACCGCCGCACGCGACCCGGAACCGGGCAGCCGGGGCCGTCGCGCGGCCGCCGCGCCGGCGACCTGGGCGTCATCGTTGTCGGCCCTGCTCGGTGACCGGCCGGCTGATGGCGAACCACGGGGTGCCACGCCGCTTGCCCTCGAACTGACACTGTCCGCGGAGCCGGTGGTGGGCCGGTCGACGTCCGGCGGGCCGTCCCTGCGTGTCCTCGCGCGCGTGGTGAAACCCGGGAAGAACGGCTGGGTCGGCGGGCCCGCCTGGTCGAAGCTGAGCGCACCTCACGGGCCGTACCAGCGGGATGACTATCTTGTGGCGCACCTGCGGGTCCTGCGGGAGATGTACGCCGTCTACCGGTCCGGGGACGAGGACTCGCTGTACCGCCACTACTCGCACCGGGACGACAAGCACATCGACCTCGGCGCGTTCACGAGCCCGCGGCTGTGGCCGCTGCTCGACGAGGCCATCGCGGCCGGTATCCAACTGGTGCACGGACGCAAACGCCTCGGGAACATCGAGCCGTACGGTTCGGCGGAACTTTGTCTGGACGTCACCTGCGATCCGGCGACAGCGGCGCTCACCGTCCGACCCGTACTGCGCGTGGCCGGCTCGGACGCGGCCGTCGCACCGTTCGCGTTCATCGGCGGTCACGGCGTCGTCGGTATCGACCGGGCGGAGATCCAGGCCACGGACCGGCATGCGGACTGGCACATCCGGCTGGCCCGGTTGACCGCCTTCGTGCCGCCGGCACTGGTCCGGATGGCCGTCGGGAACCGGAGCCTGGAGGTCCCGGCCGCCGAGCGGTCGCGGTTCGTCCGCGAGTTCTACCCCGGCCTGCGTCAGTTGGCCACGATCGTCTCCTCCGACGGTTCCTTCGAACCGCCGGTGATCGCGCCGCCTGTTCTCGTCGCCCGGGCAGACTACGGCCCCGACCACACCGTCGAGATCACCTGGGAATGGGACTACTCGGTCGGAGACACGCGGCTGCGGGCACCGCTGCACGGCGACGGGACGGGTTCCGAGTACCGGGACAGGACCAGCGAGGCCGAGATCCTGACGGGTCTGGACCTGCCGCTCGACGCCGCCCGGCTGCTGTCGTGCGGCGAGGCGGGCGTGCCGGTCTCCTCCGTCCGTCTCAGCGGGGTCGAGACGATGCGGTTCACGACGGAGCTGTTGCCGCTACTGGCCGCCCGGGACGGGATCGCCGTCGAGGTCGGTGGGCGTCCCGCCGCCTACCGCGAGGTCGGGGATTTGCTGCGCATCGAGGTTTCGACCGACGACGTGCCGAACGAACCCGACTGGTTCGATCTGGGGCTCGCCATCACCCTGGACGGGCGCCAGGTCCCGTTCTCGATGGTCTTTCTCGCGCTCAGCCGGGGTGAATCGCACCTCCTGCTCGACGACGGGGCGTATTTCAGCCTGGACAAACCGGAACTGCGGGTGCTGCGCCAGCTGATCGAGGAGGCCCGGGCGCTGCAGGACGCCCCGGGTGGGCCGCTGCGTATCAGCCGCTTCCAGGCCGGGCTGTGGGAGGAACTGGCCGGCCTCGGCGTGGTCGTCCGCCAGGCCGCGGCGTGGCGCCGCCAGGTGGCGGGCCTGCTGGACCTCGGTTCGGCCGGTGCGAAGGAGTCACCGGGCATGTTGCAGGCCAGCCTGCGGCCCTACCAGTCTGACGGCTACCAGTGGTTGAGCTTCCTGTGGGACTGCCAACTCGGAGGGATCCTCGCGGACGACATGGGCCTGGGGAAGACCCTGCAGTCGCTCGCGCTGATCTGCCATGCCCGCCAGGCCGACCCGGCGCTCGCACCGTTCCTCATCGTCGCGCCGACGAGCGTCGTGTCGAACTGGGTCGCCGAGGCGGCTCGGTTCGCACCCGCGCTGCGGGTCACCGCCGTCACCGACACACTGCGGCGCCGGGGCCAGACCCTCGATGAGGTCATGGACGCCGCCAATGTGGTCGTGACGTCGTACACCCTCTTCCGGCTCGACGAGGAGGCGTATTCCGGCGCCACCTGGGCCGGGCTGATCCTCGACGAGGCGCAGATCGTCAAGAACAGTCAGTCGAAGGCGTACCAGTGCGCGAGACTGTTGCCTGCGCCGTTCAAGCTGGCGGTCACGGGAACACCGTTGGAGAACAACGTGATGGAGTTGTGGTCGCTGCTGTCGATCACTGCTCCGGGGCTGTTCCCGAACCGGTCACGGTTCCAGGACTATTACGCCCGCCCGATCGAGAAGCAGGGTAACACCGAGCGCCTGGCGCAACTGCGGCGCAGAATCAGGCCGCTGATTCTGCGCCGTACCAAGGAACAGGTCGCACCCGAGCTCCCAGTCAAGCAGGAGCAGGTCCTCGAGATCGAGCTGCATCCCCGCCACCGCAAGGTCTACCAGACCCGGCTGCAGCGCGAACGGCAGAAGGTCCTGGGCCTGATCGACGACATGAACCGTAACCGTTTCACGATCCTGCGGTCGCTCACGACACTGCGGCAGCTCAGTCTTCACGCCGGGCTGGTCGATGACACGTATGACGATCTTCCCAGCGCCAAGATCGACATTCTGCTCGAGCAGCTGCGGGACGTCGTCGACGGTGGGCACCGCGCGCTCGTCTTCAGCCAGTTCACCCGGTTCCTCGGCAGGGTGCGCGATTCCCTTGCTGTGGCCGGCATCGAGTACTGCTATCTCGACGGCACCACCCGCAACCGTTCGGCGGTCGTGCGCCGGTTCAAGGAAGGGGCGGCGCCGGTCTTCCTGATCAGTCTCAAGGCGGGCGGATACGGCCTGAACCTGACCGAGGCGGACTACTGTTTTCTGCTCGACCCGTGGTGGAACCCCGCCACCGAGGCACAGGCCGTGGACCGAACACATCGCATAGGTCAGACACGCAACGTCATGGCCTATCGACTCGTGGCCAAGGACACGATCGAGGAGAAGGTGATGGCACTGCAGGCACGTAAGGCCGAACTGTTCACCAGCGTCATGGACGACGGCGAGTTCGTCGACGCGACCCTGGACGCCAACGACATCCGCCAGCTGCTGTCCTGAGCCGCCGGGCAGCCCTCCGCGGTGCTCAGGTGAGCAGTTTCTTCTTCTGTACCTTGCCCATCTGGTTGCGTGGCAGTTCGGTGGCGAACCGGATCTCGCGCGGGCGCTTGTGGGGTGCCAGGGCGGTGGCGACGTGGTCGATCAGCGTCGTGGCGTCGATCGTCTCGTGCGCGACGACGACCGCGACGATGCGCTGGCCGAGGTCGTCGTCGGGCACGCCGATGACCGCGGCCTCGGCGACGGACGGGTGGGCCAGCAGCGCGTTCTCGATCTCGCCGGCTCCGATCTTGTAGCCACCGGACTTGATGAGGTCGGTGCTCTGCCGTCCGACGATGCGCAGCTGCCCGTCCGGCTCGAAGACGCCGAGGTCTCCGGTCGAGAACCAGCCGTCGGAGGTCAGCGCCGCGGCGGTGGCGGCCGGGTTGCCCAGGTAGCCGGTGAACACGTTCGGGCCGCGTACCTCGACCGGTCCGAACTCCTCGTCACCGGTGACCCGGACCTCGACGCCGCCCAGCGGCGCACCCACCAGGCCTGGGCGGCGGTCACCGTCGGCCCGCGCGGCGGTGTTGATGAGGGTCTCGGTGAGCCCGTAACGCTCCGCGACCCGGTGACCGGCCAGCGCGGCGAACCGGTCGAACACCGGGACGGGTAGCGCCGCCGAGCCCGACACGAGCAGCCGGGCGGACGCGAACGCCTCCGGCTCGGGCACCCGGGACCACATGGTCGGCACGGCGAAGTACAGCGTCCCGCCCGGCACCGGCGCGAACCGCGCCGCGTGGTGCAGCGCGGACCCGATCCGCAGCGGGCCCAGCGTCCCGAGCACGAGGCCGTGTACGTGGAACAGTGGCAGCGCGTGCCCGAGCACGTCGGCCGGTGACCAGGCCCATGTGTCGGCCAGCGCGTCGATGTTGGACGTGACCGCGCGGCGCGGGATCACCGCGCCCTTCGGGGGCCCGGTGGTCCCGGAGGTGTAGATCACCAGTGCGGGTGCGTCGTCATCAGCCGGCTCGGTCGGCAGCGCGCCGCGTGCGGTGAGATCCACGTCGTCGAGCAGCAGGTCGGGTTCGCTGTCGGCCAGGACGTACGCCCGTTCGGCGGCGCCGGCCTGCGGGTTGACCGTGACCACGGTGACGCCGGCCTCCACCGCCCCGGCGATCGCGACAACGGTTTCCAGGGTCGGGGTGGCCACCACCGCGATCCGGCGCAGCCCCCGCACCCGTTCGGCGGCGGCGCCCACCGCGCCCGCCAGATCATCGCCCGCGAGCGCGGCGCCCGACATCCGGACCACGGCCCGGCCTTGACGCAATGCAGTCAGCACCCTCGCATTGTCGGGCCCGCCACCCGGTTCGGTCGACGGAACAGTCGAGTCCCGCCTTGACACCTGATATATCAAAGTGTCAGAGTTGAGCTGGAAGGACGTCATCCGCCCGGCACGCCACGCCCCTTTACCGGGTGTCTTCGGTGGGGCGGTGGCCGCAGGCGCATCACTGACCGAGAGGTGGACCAGGATGGGCCGGCGGCCGGACACAGCCACGACCAGCGCGCGCGAGACCGCGTCCGCGGCGTCCGACGACGACCGTCGGTTCCGCGACGCGATGGCCTCGTTTCCCAGCGGCGTCACGATCGTGACGACCGCCGACGACACCGGTCGGTGGTGGGGCTTCACGGCGAGCTCGTTCTGCTCGGTGTCCATGAATCCGCCGCTCGTCCTTGTCTGTCTCGCGACGTCCGCCCAGTGCCACCCCGCGTTCGAGGCGGCGCGGCGGTTCATCGTGCACGTGATGCCCCCGGAACACGCCGACCTCGCGGTGCGGTTCGCGACGCGCGGCGCGGACAAGTTCGCGGACGCGGGCTTCCGCCCCGACGAACGCGGCCTCCCCGTGCTCGACCGGGCGTGCGTGACGCTGGACTGTGCCGCCCACGCGATCCAACCGGCGGGTGACCACTCGATCCTGCTCGGCCGGGTCGAGCGGACCCAGGTCGGCGAGGACCGTCCCGCCGTCTACTTCCGCCGCCGGTTCCACCTGCTCGGGGACGCCACCTGAGCCACTTGACGGCGCGGCTGTTCTGCTCTTCTGATATACGCTGGTCGGCGTGGCGACGCCCGGATACCTCGGCCCGCGCGACGGTATGCCCGGCTCGGATGAATGGGCGGGGGCTGGAGCGGGCCCGGCGGCGGTAGCCGACGCCAGGCAGGGCCGGCCCCGCCGGCTCCGGCTGGGCGCCACCGCCCGGGACAGAGTGGCCGACGTGCTCCGCGACGAGATCATGAGTGGCCGCCTCGGCCCGGGGGCCCGCATCGACCTGGACGAGACCGCCGCGTGGCTGGGCACGAGCCGCACCCCCGTCCGCGAGGCGTGCCTGGCGCTCCAGTTCGAGGGCCTGGTCCGCGTCGCCCCCCGCAGCGGGGTGACGGTGATCGGCCTGCGCCAGCGTGACGTCGAGGACAACTTCGCCCTCATCGCCATGCTCTCCGGCGCGGCCGCGGCCTGGGCCGCGGAACGGATCTCCGAAGCCCACCTGGCCGAGCTCCGGCGCCTGGCGGCCGACGTCCGATCGGCGGTCGAGACCGGCGGCGACCTGCGGACGGCGAACTTCCTGTTCCACCGGGCCGTCAACCAGGCCAGCGACTCGGTGCGTCTGATCGCGCTCATCCGCCAGACCGGGCGGATCATCCCGTGGTCGTTCTTCGACCTCGTCCCGGAGCAGGTGGGCTGCGCCCTGCGCGAGCACGACGACATCGTCGACGCCATCGCCGCCCACAACGGTGCCCGCGCGCGCCGGGTGTCGGAGGAGCATGTGGTCAGCGCCGGCCGGCTCCTCGTCGCCCGGGTGTTCGGCCCCGGGCCGGCCGGGGCCGGATCGACAGCCGCCGGTCCAGCGGCGGGCGCCGGCGCCGGCGGCTGACGGGCGATCGCGGCCCTCGCCGCACATCAGATCCGGCCTGGGATCTTGGGGACCCGCTTCCACGCGGCCGGTCCGTTCAGGGCCGGACGTCGCTGCTGACCGGCGCGGTGAAGCTGCTGGCGGGCCGTGCCAGGCCCAGGTTCTCGCGCAGGGTCGAGCCGGTGTAGCGGGAGCGGAACAGCCCGCGGCGGCGCAGCTCGGGCACCACCAGCCGGACGAAGTCCTCGAACGCGCCGGGGAAGTGGGTGGCCGCGAGGACGAAACCGTCGCAGGAGTAGGTCTCGAACCAGTCCTGCATCTGGTCGGCGATCTGTGCGCCGGTGCCGACGAAGCGCGGGCCCTGCAGCAGGGTGGCGCGGTGGTTCGCCAGCGTCCGCAGCGTCATCCTGCCGCCGCCGAGGTGCTTCTTCACGCCCTGGACGAGGCCGCGGATGCCGGAGACGGAGTTGATGAGCTCGTCGGTGATCTCGTCGTCGAGTGAGTAACCCGAGAAGTCGTGGTTGGTGAGCTCGGAGAGCAGCGTCAGCGACGCCATCGGGTGGACGAGCTCGTCGCGGAAGATGTTCTCCTTCTCCCTGGCGATCGTCTCGGTCTCGCCGACGATGGCGTACGCCATCGGGAGCATCCGGACGGCGTCGGCGGACCGGCCCTCGGCTGTGACGAGTTCCTTCTGGCTGCGGTAGTGCTCGGCGGCGACGCTCTGGCTCGGGTCGGCGGTGAAGATCAGGTCGGCCCACCTGGCGGCGAACTGCTGGCCGCGGCCCGACTGGCCGGCCTGGATGATGGGCAGCCGGCCCTGCGGCGGGCGTGGGACGGTGAGTGGTCCCTGCACGTGGAAGTACTTGCCGTGGTGGTCGAGTTCGTGGACCTTGCCCGGGTCGGCGAAGACGCCGGACTCGCGGTCCATCACCAGGGCGTCGTCCTCCCAGGAGTCCCAGAGCCGGGTGACGACGTCGATGAACTCCTCGGCGCGGTCGTAGCGCTCGTCGTGACCGAGGTGTTGGTCGACCCCGAAGTTGCGGGCCTCGGAGTCGTTCACCGAGGTGACGACGTTCCAGGCCGCCCGCCCGCCGCTGAGGTGGTCCAGCGTCGCGAAGGTCCGCGCGACGTGGAACGGCGGGTAGTACGTCGTGGAGTAGGTCGCCCCGAGGCCCAGGTGCGACGTCGCGGCCGCGGCGGCGCCCAGCACCGCGGTCAGATCGAGCTTGACCGGGCGGGCGCCGTAGCGGACGGCGTCGGCGGGAGACGCGTTGTAGATCGACGGCATCGCCAGGCGGTCGTCGAAGAACATCAGGTCGAACGTGCCCTCCTCGAGCACCCGCGCTATCCGCTGGTAGTAGCGGAGGTCGAGGAAGTCGTGCGCCGAGCTCGGGTACCGCCACGACCCCGAGTACACCGACACGTTCGAAGCCTGCATGAACGCGACCAGGGTGAGCTGGTCCTCGCGCCTTGGCGACACGGATGCCCCTCTCGCAGTTGATATATCAGGTTCTCGCCATTAGACGCTTGGTGCGCGGCGAGGTCAACCGGATCGGAGCAGTGTGGTCGGGCGGGAGCGCTCGGTGGCGGTAGGCCGGCACCGGCTTCGAGCACACCGACACCCGTCCATCGGGCACCAGCGGGTAGCCGTGTCGGCTGCGCATGGTCGACGTGGGCCTGTTAGGCAGGAACCTCTCCAACCCGGTTCGGCGGACACCTCGGAAGAAGGAGCGAACGCATGATCGACCACAAGGTCCGCGTGTACCGGAGCGCCGAGCGGCTGGCCCGCGAGGACCAGCTCGCCTGGAAGATCGCCGCGGTCGCCACCGACCCGGTCGAGGTCACCGACGACGTGACCGACATGGTGATCAACCGGGTCATCGACAACGCCGGGGTGGCCGCCGCGTCGCTGACCCGAAAGCCGGTGGCCGCCGCCCGCGACCAGGCGCTGCGGCACATCCCCGCCGCCGGGCGTGACGGCGCTACCGTGTTCGGCACGCCGGCCGGCGTCCGCGTCTCCCCGGAGTGGGCAGCCTGGGCCAACGGCGTCGCCGTGCGCGAGCTGGACTTCCACGACACCTACCTGGCGGCGGACTACTCCCACCCCGGGGACAACATCCCGCCGGTGCTGGCCGTCGCCCAGCACCTGGGGCTGGACGGCGCCGCCCTGCTGCGCGGGATCGCCACCGGCTACGAGATCCAGGTCGCTCTCGTCCGCGGGATCTGCCTGCACCGGCACAGGATCGACCACATCGCGCACCTCGGCCCGTCCGCCGCCGCCGGCATCGGCGCCCTGCTCGGTCTGCCGACCGAGACCGTCCACCAGGCCGTCCAGCAGGCCCTGCACACGACCACAACGACCCGGCAGTCGCGCAAGGGCGAGATCTCGAGCTGGAAGGCGTACGCACCGGCGTTCGCCGGCAAGCTCGCCGTCGAGGCGGTGGACCGGGCCATGCGCGGTGAGGGCGCGCCGTCACCGGCCTACGAGGGTGAGGACGGGTTCATCGCCTGGCTGCTCGACGGGCCCGGCGGGCAGTACGTCGTCTCGCTGCCCGCGGTCGGGGAGGCCAAGCGGGGAATCCTCGAGACCTACACCAAGGAGCACTCCGCCGAGTACCAGAGCCAGGCGCTGATCGACCTGGCCCGCCGCCTCGGCCCGCGGATCGGGGACTTCGCCCGAGTCCGCTCCATCGTGATCCACACCAGCCATCACACCCACCACGTGATCGGCTCCGGGGCGAACGACCCGCAGAAGTACGACCCGAAGGCCAGCAGGGAGACCCTCGACCACTCGATTCCCTACATCTTCGCGGTCGCGTTGCAGGACGGCGACTGGCACCACGAGCGCTCCTACGCCCCCGAGCGGGCGGCGCGGCCGGACACCGTCGCCCTCTGGCGGAAGATCACCACGCTGGAGGACAAGGAGTGGACGCGGCGCTACCACGCCACCGACCCCGGCGAGAAGGCGTTCGGGGGACGGGTCGTCGTCGAGCTCGACGACGACACCGTGCTCACCGACGAGATCGCCGTCGCCGACGCGCATCCGCTCGGCGCCCGTCCGTTTGCCCGGGACGAGTACGTCGGCAAGTTCCGCCGGCTCGCCGAGGGCGTCATCCCCGGCCCCGAGCAGGACAGGTTCCTCGACACCGCCGCCCGCCTGCCCGAACTGACCCCGGGCGAACTCGCCGGCCTCACCCTCACTCCCGAGCCCGCACTCACCACCGGGGGCACCCAGGGGATCTTCTGACCGCCCGGATTTCGGAAAGGAACCCGCAGTGCTGCACGCGAAGAAGCCGGCCCATTCCCGTCGCGCCGCGTTCCGGGAGGCGCTGCGTTCCGGTCGCCTGCTGCGTTTCCCCGGCGCGTTCAACCCGCTGACCGCTGTTCTCATCACCGAGCTCGGCTTCGACGGCGTCTACGTCTCCGGCGCGGTGCTCTCCGCCGATCTCGCCCTGCCCGACATCGGCCTGACCACGTTGACCGAGGTCGCCGGGCGGGCCGGACAGATCGCCCGGGTCACCGACCTGCCGGCCCTCGTGGACGCCGACACCGGCTTCGGCGAGCCGATGAACGTCGCCCGCACCGTCCAGATCCTCGAGGACGCCGGGCTCGCCGGCTGCCACCTCGAGGACCAGGTCAACCCGAAGCGGTGCGGTCATCTCGACGGCAAGTCCGTGGTGAGCACCGAGGAGATGGTCCGCCGGATCCACGCCGCGGTCACCGCCCGCCGTGACGACGACTTCGTCATCTGCGCCCGCACCGACGCCCGCGCCGGCGAGGGCCTGGACGCCGCCACCGAGCGCGCCCGCGCCTACGCCGACGCCGGCGCGGACATGATCTTCCCGGAGGCGATGGCCGACCTCGCCGAGTTCGAGGCGATGCGCAGCGCGGTCGACGTGCCGATCCTGGCGAACATGACCGAGTTCGGGAAAAGCGAGCTTCTCACCACCGCGGCGCTGGAATCCGCCGGCGTGAACCTCGTCATCTACCCGGTCACCCTGCTGCGCCTCGCGATGGGCGCCGTCGAGGACGGGCTGCGCCAGCTCCTGGCGGACGGCACACAGGCCGGTCTCGTCGACCGGATGCAGACCCGCTCCCGCCTCTACGAGCTCCTCGACTACCCCGCCTACAACACCTTCGACACCGACACCTTCAACTTCCGGCTCTGAACATTCCGGTTCTCCCCGGACTTTCCGGTCTTCTCCCTGGAAGGACGTCCGCCATGGCCACCGTCGGATCCTCGGTGCGCAAAGCTCTGGCTGGAGTCGTCGTCGACACGACCTCCGTCTCGACGGTGAATCCGGAGACGAACTCGCTCCCAATCTCGACTTCCCGACCGGCCCCACCTACCACCTGAGGGGATTCGGCATCCCGACCTTCACCCCGATCTTCGTCATGCCGCGGATCACCAGGTGCACGGCGCACATCATCGAGCAGCTCGCCGAGCATTGCTGATCATGGTGTTCCGTGGAACACCATGCCGTCCGGGGCCGACCTCCTGAAGGACGTCGTCGAGCGCCAGGCACCGCCTGAGGCTCGTCAGCCGGCGGTTTCGAGACCAGCGTGGAACCGCAGCAGTCGGGCCCTGTGCTCGCCGAGGACCGGGCGGGTGCGTTCGATCAGGCTGTCAAGCTCGGCGGCGCGGTCGCGGCTTGGCGCGTGGTACGTGGTGGCGGCTTCGTTGTCGAGCCACGCTGTCAGGTCGGCCTGTGCGCTGGCCCGCAGCCGTTCGTCGGCGTCGTCGAGCAGGCGCAGGTTGACGGCCATCCGCTGCCAGGCGTCGTCCCCGGTGGTCAGCAGCCGGTAGCCGGCGAACCGCACATGCGGGGCGTTGCCCGCGGCGAGCAGTGCCTCCAGCGCCGGCCGCTCAACGGCGCCGGGCTCGCGGCGCAGAGTCGCCACCGCCTGGCGGGTGACCGCGGCGGAGTCGTCGCGCAGCATCGGCACCAGCTCGGCCGGACGCGTGACGCCGAGGCGACGCAGCGCCCGGATCGCCTCCACCCGGCCGCGGGCACGCGGATGCGACAGCCACCGGGCGACGGTGTCGGCGTCGTCCGCCGTGCCGGTCTCCCCGAGCCCCGCGATCGTCCCAGGCTCCGGAGCCTGGGCTGCGGCGAGCCGGCGGTAGCGCTCGGCCGGGTCCGAACCGGCACGGCGCAGCGTCGCCTGGGCGGTTGCGCGCACGAGTGGATGCCGGTCGGGGAGCGCCGCCTCGGCCACGTCCGGGTCACCGTGCGCGATCAGTGCCTCAAGTGCCGCGGTGCGGACCTGGGCGGTGCGGCTGGCCAGCATCGCGTGCAGCCGCGCCGGGTCGGCCGCGGCCCGCACCGCGGCCTGGGCGCACATCGTCCGGATCGGCAGGTCGCCGTCGCTGACCGCCGCCGTTGTCAGCTGGTCCAGGTTCAGCTGGTCAGCGGCGATCGCCGCCCGGTAGGCGGCCCGCCGGGTCGCGCGATCCCGCGCAGACAGCAGCGGCTGGAGTTGCCGCGCCGGCAGGTCCCGCAGGATCTGATCGACGCGCTGCGCGAGCCAGGCGCCCTCTCGCCGTCCGCGTAACGCGAACGCCAGCTCCGCCAGCGTGGTCAGCACCGGCCCGTCCGGCACCGGCGGCCAGCCCTCGATGGCCGTCCGCGCCTGGTGCCGAACCTCGGCCACCCAGTCGCAGGCGCGAAGCGCGAGTACCGCGGCCGCGGCCGGGTGTGTCCGGTCCGCCAGGCGGACGGCTGCCGCCTCGCGGATCCGCCCGTTGTGGTGGCACCCCGCCACCACCAGGTGCAGCTCGTCCACCTCGCCGTCGGCCAGGTCCGCCGCGAGGCGCCGCGACCAGTGCGACGTGGACCACCATCGCTGCCGCAACGCCTTGTCCACCGCCAGCCACCACGGCGCCGCGGCCGTGCCCAGCCCGTCCAGGACCGCCTGGCGCAGGGCCGGGTCGCCGTCGCGGGCCACGATCAGCAGCGCGCCCGCGAACTCCGTCGGGCTGACGCCCGGGTCGGTGCCACCGGCCGCGGCAGGAACCCGCCCGACCGTCGCAAGCCCTGGAAGGTGATCACGTTCGCCGACATCCTTGGCGGTGACGGCGGCGCGGTGCAGCCACCGCCGCAGCCGCTTCCCCACCATCGCGGACACAGGCGGACCTCCTCAAGGCATGCGAACCATCATGATCGCGACCATTCTGTTCTGTCGCGGACGAATCGGCGGGTAGGGGGTCGATCTGCGCCCGAGCGCCCGATCGTCCGCCTGAAAAGCGGAAGGTCGGCGGTTCGACCCCGCCCCTGCCCACCCTTTTGACCTGCGGAAATGACGGGATTTGTCGATCACAGGTTGATCGTTTTATGGCAACGGGTGTGGCAACGGAGCCATGCGATCTCGGTGACGGTCTGTTTCGGATTTCCGGGTGGGAGGTCACGAGGCCTGTGCTCACGGACGTTGCCACAAGGTATGGGCCTCGTATGGCAACGAAGCTCGGTAGGCCCGGTCGCGTCGGCGCCATGACCTGCAACGGTGCTCAAGATCGAGTCTGGTAGACCGTCCGCTTTTGCGGCGGACGTTCTACGGGGCGCTCTCCCCCTGGGGCTTCCTCATGAGGGCCCTGCCGAGAGGCGACAAGCAGGTGGCGCGGGACGACGACGGCTACTACCTGACGTCGGCGCTGGTGGATCGCCAGTCCAAAGGAGCTCCGGATCATCTGAGCGCGAGCGAGGAGGTCGGCGGCAGGCCTGGTCCTGACAGCCGCGACCAAGAACATCGTCCTCCGAAGACCACCACACAACCGCGGAACTGCCCCGGCACACAACGCGGCTGGTAGTTGGACTCTCTCCGCCGGTGATCGAGTCTCGCTGGCGTGTTCGAGGGCGAGCGGGCTGCTGCTCGTGGGCCTGCGGCCCGCCGCTACGAGTACCTGCCGACCTTCATCCTGCGTGGCCTGACCGCCCTGCACCTGGAGTTCGATCTCGCGCCATCGCCGCCGCGTCGCGGCCCGGCGGCGGGCTCACCCACCGGGTAGGTCAGAGGCTGACACAGTCGTCTGGCATGGTGCCGTACCCGGAGGGGCGCACGGTTCCGGCGGCCGGGGTGATCGTCCCCCGGGGACCCCTGCTGCCGCACGAGCCGACCGTCATCGGCCTGTGCGTTCTGTTGAGCCGGCTGGGCGTGGGCGGGATGGGCGCTGTCTACCACGTGCGCGACCGGCGGGGGCGGCCGGTCGCGGTCAAGGTGATCAGGCCGGATCGGGCCGGGGACCAGGAGTACCGCCGCCGTTTCCGGCGGGAGGTCGAGGCGGCCCGTCGGCCTCGTCTGCACAACCGTCGTTCATCAGGGGTGGTGCAACGAGCGCTCGTCCCCGGGTGCCGCCGAAGCCGCGGATGGGCCGGACTTACTTCGGCGTCTCTGTCTGCTGTCGGGGTGCGTCCGGGCGGGTGAGGTCGTCGCGAAGGGCCCGCAGGTAGGAGCGGAGGATCACGGATCGGTCGATGAGGGTGGGGTTGAGCAGCCACTGGGTTTCGATCCCGAGGGCGACGGCGACGATCTCGGTGGCTTTCGCCGCGGCGTCGATGTCGCTGCGGATCTCGCCGCGTTGCTGCCCTCGCCGGATCTCGTCGGCGATGAGGCCGCGGGTCTGCTGGTCGCGCTGGTCGAAGTAGTCGTGCAGGGGGTCCTCTGGGTCGAGGTTCTCCGCCCGCAGGACGGTCACCAGTCGGATGACGATGTCGGGTTCGGTTGGGGTCTGAAGGTCCTGGGCGCCGAAGATGCCCTTGCCCGCGTAGTCGGTCGCCGCCTGATCCACGAGTTCGTCGCGCCGGACCATGACGGCGCGGAGCAGATCCTCCTTGGTGCCGAAGTGGTGGAGGATCCCGCTGTGGCTGATGCCGATGCGCTCGGCCAGCTCGAGGAGCCCGGTCCCGCGGTAGCCGTACCGGGCGAACAGCTCGACGGCTGCGTCGAGGATCTGCTCCCGCCGGGCGACCCCCCGGCGGTTCGGCGTTCCCTTCTTCGGTGGCATCAGCCGGGCACTCCCGATGGGCTTGACAAGGCGCGACCTCCGAATAACCATACAGACCTGTCAGGAAGATGTGGTTCGGCTTCCCGGCGGACGACGAGCGGCCCCTGAGACGGCTCAGGCTGGTGACGTGATGGAGCGAACGTGGAGCTGGGGACTGCTATGGAACCACCGGAAGATCCCAGAGGGGTTGCGGCGGGCGCTGGCGAGGTCTTCCGCACAGGGTGATCATCCTCGGGAGTGCCATGCCCGTCGCCGGTTCGGCACCGCAGAGGCGTTCGGCGGGTTCGCGCCCATCGCGGCGGTTCCGGGGCCGACAAGGGCCGACGGAGGCCTGAGTGTTTGAGAGACGGCGTATGTCCGCGTCTGGGGCTTCGCGAGGGCCGGCCCTGCCAGTGCGATGGGCGACCGGGTGTGCGCCACTGGCGTGCGGAGGGGCCTGTATGCGCTCGCAGGCCTGAGCGTGCCCGGTCAGGGCATTCCGCCCGGCGGTGTCGGTTGGCTCCGCCATAACCTGTCGGGGCCCTCCGAGCCGTGGACCAGGGCGTTCGCGGTCGTCGGACTTTTGGGAGATGCGCACCATCCCGCGGGGAATATCTGACATTCCCGGGACGTCGGTTGTGCCGCGACCGTCCTAGGCCCTCGCCACATGGCACGACACCGTTGCTCCACGGCGGAGCTTCGACGGTGTGCTCGGGGAGTGGAACCAGTTCAGCCCTGACAGCGGCGCCTGTTCCTCGGCGGCCACGTCGTGACACCAGCCCGGCGAGGTCATCTTCGCACCGCCTTGCCGGGCCTCGCACCAACAGACGAACTTCACCTTCGGAAGGGCGGCGTGATGGGTGAGAGAGAATTATCCGGCGCACACAGTGGCGGTGGCGTCTCGCGCAGGACCTTCGTGCGCGGCACAGCTGCGGCGGCCGGCCTGGCGGCGTTCGGCGGTGCGCTTGCTGCCTGCACCGGAAGCGAACCCGCGGCCGCAGTGAAGCCGGTCGTTCACCCTGTGCCCGAGGCTGCCTACGTACGCAAGCTCGGCGCGGTGCCGGCGGGATCCTGCAACGCGCTCGGGGATCAGCAGTGCAGGACAGGAGTCCCGAACCCTGTCTTCCGCAGTGTGGGGGCGGGCCTGTCCGTACCCGGTCTGGGCCTCCCACTCGGGGGCGTCGGCGGCGGCTCTTTCATGCTCAACCAGTGCGGGACGTTCGGGCCGTGGAACATGGGCGGGCAGCCGACCACAGAGTTCTGGGAGATGTGCACCCTCACGCAGGCGGCGTTCCACGTACGCGAGGAGGTCGTCGGAGGCGACGGGGGCGTGTCGGTCAGGACACTGGCCGTGCCGCACACCAACACCGCCCCTGACCGCACTTTTGGCGGCGTCCTGCCCGCCTGGAAAACACTGAAGCCCGGGGACGGCAGCTACGCTGTACTATTCCCGTTCGGGTACATGACCTACAACGGCTTCCAGTCAAAGGTCTCCACCAAGATCTGGTCACCGATCGTGGCCAACGAGGACGAGCGCACGTCGATGCCGGTGGCATTCTTCGACATGCTGCTGAACAATCCCACCGAGAAGCCGATCAAGCTTTCGGTCATGCTGACGTTCCCCAACGCCCCGGCCTTCGCCACGGGTTCGGTACGGACTGGTCTCTACAGCAGGTTCGATCGCGATTCCGCGTCGGGTATAGGCGGGGTGACCCTCGGCTCGGACTCCCCGGAGAACACGCCGGACACCGTGACGTCAGAGTGGACCATCGCCGCGCATCCGTTCGCCGGGCAGACGCTCACCTACTGCACCTCATGGGACGGATCGGGCGACGGGAGCGACATCTACGCCCCGTTCTCCGCAGCTGGCGCGGACGGGAAGCTGCCGAACGGCGACATCGACCACTCGGCCTCGGCCGGCGCGGTTGCCGTGGCGCTCACCCTGGAGCCCGACCAGACACAGACTCTTCGCTTCGCCCTTTCCTGGGACTTCCCACAGGTCTATTACGACGGGGAAGACGCTACGACGAGGGCCGTCTGGATGCGTCGGTACACGGCGTTCCTCGGTGGAAAGACATCCCGGACCAACGACTACCTCCAGGACTCGTACCCCTTCAGGCAGGGTTTCACCATCGCCCGGAAGGAGCTGGCCCGGTACGATGACTCTCTCGCCGTCGTCGAGTCGTGGTGGAAGCCGATCGCCGAGAATCCACAGGTTCCGCCGTGGCTACGCAAGGCGTCTCTGAACGAGCTGTATCACATGATCTTCAATGGGTCATTCTGGGAGTCCGGGCTCGTCAGCAACACGATGCCGATGAGTGCCGAGGAGGGCACCTCGCCTCGTTTGGGATCCGCGATCCCGGACACCCACATCTATTTTCACACCGATGGCGGGGGCGGTGGAGCACAGACGAACGAAGTCGACATGGACAGCTCCGGCTACCTCGTCTTCGCGAAGCTGTTCCGCAGCATGGAGCTGGGCCGTGTTCGCCCGCTACTCCAGATGGTCAGGCAGAATCCGCTGGGAATCGGGCGCGTGATTCAGCAGACCTTCAGAAGTTCAGGACCTTACATCACCCAGACGGCGTCGTTCCAGAATCTCCCGTTCTCCAAGCCGCCCACAGCGGGAAATCCGCCCGCTCCGCCCGCCACGGATCTCGGTGATCTGTTCGCGGACGAAGCCGGAGATCCCTTTCGTGACTGCCCGCACAAGCTCATCTACCGAACGTATGCACTGATCAAGTTCTACGACGACGACGATCTGCTGGAATACGGATACGCGCCGATGCTGAAGGCGTTGAAATACTCTCAGTTCTTCCGTCCGACCGGCTCTCACCTGCCGGCGGACCCGGCATCCAACAACCCGCCGAACACCATGGATCAGGCCGTCGTGAACGGTCACGGAATCTACAACTGCGGGCTGTATCTGCTGTCGCTTCAAATCCTCTCGACGCTGACGCCCCAGGCTGCCCGACTCGGTGTCGACGAGGCCACGCCCGAGATACAGAAGGAACTCGACGAGGAGCTGGCGGCGGCGAAGGAGGAATTTGAGAGGATCTTCTGGAACCCGGCCACCGGTCGATACCGCTACTGCGACGGCACCGGCGGGATCGGTGATCGTTCCGGTACGATCAGGGGCCGTTTCAAGCCGGTGCCACCGCCGGACGCCATCTGGCTCGAGTCCTTCGCCGGTCAGCTCGTCGCGATGGAGCTCGGCCTACCTGACGTCGTCGATCTGAACCACGCCCGTACTCACCTGAAGAACACCCTGGATTCATTCATCCGGTTCAGGGATCCCGAGGGGAACCTGATGGGTGGTCCGATCATCCTCAAGCCGGATTTCAGTATCTACCCTAGTTCACTGAGGACCACAGAAATCAACGAAGTGATCCCGGGTATCGCCTTCCTGGCCGCCGCGGGAGCATTCCGAATCGGCGCCAAGGTCAAGGACAAGGGCATCGCGGAGAAGGCGTTGAAGCTCGGTGAGGGGTGCGCGGTCCAGATCTACGACATCGAGAACAACGGTTACGCCTTCGCAACCCCCGAGAGCTGGTTCGTGGATGACCACCATATCTCCAGGTTTCCTGGATACACGCGAACCCGCTCTGTCTGGTCGCTCTACGACGCGGTCAGTGCAATCGCGGTGAAGAAACCGTCCTGACGCCAGTTGATCCTGCCTACCAGGCCGGAGCCCACGCCGGCCTGGTAGGGCGATCCGGACACAGACAGATCAGAGGCTGACGGTGCGACCACTCAACCCGGACCTCATCACGTCAACGATGACCGCGTGCCATCTCGGCCAAGCAGGTATCCCGCGGGAAAGGTGAAGGTATGCCCATCGCTCCGGATCATGGAATAGCGGTCAGTTCGGCCTGGACAACCGGCAGGGGCAGGCCCTGCGCGGGTGAGTTCGTCGCGGGCCACGGTGGCCAGGTCTCAGGGATGTGGTCGAGTGCGAGGCGCAGTTGTTCGCCTTCCGTGCCGAGGAGCTGCTGAAGGAAATCAACCGGTGCCCGTGACAGCGTCCACTCGTTGTCCACAAGGCATCCGTTGGGCCGGCGTAGCCTCCCCTTCGAGGCGACTGGTGGGAAGGGGCGAGACATGAAGCAGACCATCGGTTCCGAATCGGCCGACAAGGTCGGAATCATCGCGCCGGTCCAAAACCGCAGGGCGCGCGTAGCTAACAGCTTCGCGATCATCTGGATCTCCGTCGCCGTCTCCGGATGCAGCCGATGAAGACTGCGGTCGTCACCGGGGCGGGGGTGGGCTCGGAAGGGCCATCACGGCAGAGCTGGCGCGACGCGGCTTCGCGGTCTGGGTGACCGACGTCGAACTCGGCATCGCCGAGCCGGTGATCGAGGGCCTCGGTTCCGAGTGCCGCGCGGCGGTGCTCGACGTCACCGACACGAACGCCAGCCGCGCGCTTGCCGACGCGGTCGTCGCCGAGCACGGTCACCTCGACCTGTGGGTCAACAACGCCGGCGTACTCGCCGTGGGCTACGCCTGGGAGGTCGACGACGCCAGCAACGCGCGTGTTCTCGCCGTCAACGCGACCGGGACGATCAACGGCACGATCGCCGCTCTGGCTCACATGGTCCCGGCGGGGCGGGGTCAAGTGATCAACGTGGTCTCGCTCGCGGGGATCGTGGCGACGCCCGGGCAGGCGGTCTACGCGGCGAGCAAGCACGCGGCGATGGCCTTCAGTCTCAGCACGCTTTTCGACCTGCGGCGCGGCGGCCACCGCGGCATCGACATCTGCGCGGTCTGCCCCAGCGGCGTGTGGACCCCGCTGGTGGGGAACCGCATCGACGATCCCGAAGCCGCGGCCTCCTTCACCGCTCCACTGCTCACCGCCGACGTGATCGGCCGCGTGGTCGGCCGCCTCACCGAACGCCCCCGCCCGGTGACGATCGTGCCGCGCCGGCGGGGTCCGATGATGCGCTTCGTGGATCTCTTCCCTCGCCTCTCCGTGCCCGCGGTGCCGACGCTGATGCGGGACGCCCGACGCCGACAGCAGCGCTACAAGCGACTCACCGAGAATGGCGAATGGCCGTGACTGCCGGCTGACCGCTGATCCGAGGCGGACGGACGGGCTACACCTGAAAGCCCTGGTTTGGAGATCGCGCGGTTGCGCCGGGCGCTCGCGGACCTTCCGCCGCCTGCGGCAGGAACATCATCAGCGTCCTTCGTCAGGTCGCCCTGCCGTTGTGTACTCGAAGGCCGGCGGCCATCCGCCAGCCCCAGCAGGAGGAGCCCGAAGAAGTGAGGCGTTGACCGTGGCGACATCGGGACGGACCCCCGCGCAGCGCCGAGCCGATCGCGCCCGCTGCCCGATCCCGGTCGCGCAGATCCTCGGCATCCCGATCCGCACGGTGGCCGACGCGATGCGGCGGGCGGGCGTCGACGGGCCGCTGACCGTCGCGCAGGCGCGGTCGTGGCGGGCAATGACCAGCGAACCGCCGGGCTGGATGGCCGAGCTGTTCGCCGAGACGGCCGCCCGCAGGAGTCAGCGGGAACACCGCGAGCAACGCCGAACCTTCGAAGCGGAGCACGCCACGCTGTTGCTCGCCGACGAGGTGGAACAGCGGCTGCTGGCCGGCCGGCGGATACGGGGCGACGAGGCTGAGCGCCTGGCCGCGGACCTGGCGTTCCGCGCCTACAAGGAGCTCCTCCGCGGTGCGGAACCCGGCGATCTGCTCGCACTGGACCTCGCCGCCCTGCGATGGGCCGGCATCGACCCCGACGACCCCGGCACCTGGCGCCCGGCAGAGTGAACGCCGACCACCCACCTGATCGCCTTCTGTCTCCAGACACCGTGGACGTGCTCCGCTCGGCCGGCCCGGCTATCGCGCTGCTCGGACGCCCAAGGGGCCGGGCTCAGGCTGTGGTTCCGCCGTCGATTTCGGTTCGGTGGGGGAGGAGGTCCGTGGCACCGGCGGTGGCGGACCTGGGGCGGCGAAGCCCCATGGCGGCCAGGCTGGTGGAGGTCAGCGTGATCGCGCTGAGGGCGGCGATCCGGGCGGCTGCCGTGAACACGCCGGGGGTAGGAGTGGCGTGGGGGTCCGTCGCTCCACCGCGCGCTGCTTCTCACCGTTCCTCTTTGTGGAATGATCGGTTCAGAATTTGACGGGCGGATCGGGTGGCAGGTCGTCAGGTGACAGCCCGTGCGGACGCGGAGAGCGGGATGGTCGCCAGTCGTCGGCCCACGGCCGGTCGACCTGGTCCGGTGCGGTGAGGGCGCGGGGTGGCGGGCGCTCGGTGCGGTGGGGACTCAGCGCAGGAGGGACAGCGCCTGTTCGACCGCCGGCCGCAGACCGCCGTCGAGCGCGGCCGAGGTGCCGACGACCCGCAGCCCCTGCAGGACGACGAGCAGGAAGTCGGCGAGCGCGAGCGGATCGGTGTCGACCGCCAGTTCCCCCTGCGCCCTGGCTCGGGTCAGCGCGGCGGTGAGGGCGACGCGCAGCGTGAACCAGCTGCCTTCCACTCGGCGGGCGACCTGTGCGTCGTGCGGCATGAGTTCCAGCGCGGCACTGACGACCATGCAGCCGCGCTGCCCCGGCGCGGCGGGCTGGTCGGCGTAGCGGCGGACAAGCTGGCGCACCGCGGGCAGTACCGGCCCCGGCTGGGACAGTTCCTCGACGATGGCCGGGTCTCGTCTCTGCACGTACCGGTCGAGTGCGCGCAGGTACAGGTCGTGCTTGCTGCCGAAGCTCGCGTAGAGGCTGGCCCGCCCGATACCCAGCCGCTCCACGAGATCAGCTACGGACGTCGCCTCGTAGCCGCGGTTCCAGAACAGCTCCATGGCCGCGTCGAGCACCGCGTCGGCATCGAATTTCCTCTCCCGCGACACGGTCGCCACACTACCGATTACTGGAACGATCGATCAAGTAATCTTCCTCGCATAAGGTAACCATTTTATAACCTTCTGCACTTAACGCGATATTCGGCGGGCTCGCTGGTCCGACCGGCACGAACGGTCCAGTAGCAGCCCTCGCGACCTTCGGCGCCTTCGACGCGCGACGCCACGACCGGACCGCCCTCCTGCGGCAAGGAGCACGATCCAAACTCGGTGGAGACCTCCACCAGGCGAAAAACAGTGGCGGACCTGTGGTCCGCGTGTGGATATCGGGGCGCATCCGCCGACATCACCGGCATGCTGTCTCTGGGCCGCAAAGATCAGTTACGTCGGAGCGCTGGGCGACGGCCGTGGCTGACGACCCGATCTGTCGAGTAGCTAGAGATCCCTGGAGGCCAGGTGGCGCGTCCCCGCTTCCTCCTCGCCTGCTGTCTGTGCCGCCGAACGATCCCCCCGGACTCGGATGCCTACGCCCTCGACCGGGAGTGGGTCCGCCGCTTCCCCCTGATGGTCGGGACGATCGCCTGCCCGGCCTGCGCCCTCCACGATTTCACCTGGGGGTGCCACAACCGCGAGGACCAGTTCGTCGAGGGCCACCTTCCCGTGGCCGACGGCGGTCCGGACATCGACTCGTGGAGCCACATCGAGAAGTACGGCAGCCAGGGCGGCATCATCCTCACCCATCCCGAATCCGGGCTGCTGCAGGGCGCCGAGGACTACCTGCGGCACATCGCCGGCCGCCAGGGCCTCGACGCGACCTTCACCCGCCGCCTCCAGGCCGCCCTCGACGCCTGGGACGCCTACTCCTCGGTCTGACCCGGCCGCGGATGCTCGTCGCCGGCCGGGTCCGCCGCGAGGCCGCGCGACCGGCGCGGCGCCGGCCGCTGGGGGCGTCAGGCACGGCCGGTGCCGGCGGCCTTCGCGGCGCGCCGGGCCCGCCGGGTGGCGATCGCGCAGCGCAGCAGGAACGCCGGGGTCGGCGGGATCCAGCCGGCCTGCAGGGCCAGTCCCTGGTCGTCGCGCACCGCCCAGTGTTCGACGACCAGGCCGTCGCGGAACCGCAGGAAGTGGGCGTGGTTGACGGTGAACGAGCGGCCGGTGGGCGCGAAGGCGCGTTCGATCTCGCCGTTCGGCGTCCACGCCACCAGGTCGCCGGTGTGGCGGCCCGACATGGTCCCGTGGGTCACGACGAGATCTCCCTCGACCAGGATCTCCTCGATCGTGAAGGACATGTCCGAGAACGCCGTGCGCAGCCAGTGGGCGGTGGCGAGGAACGCGGCGGGGCCGAGTCCGCGAGCGGCCGGCGGCTCGCTCAGCGCCTCGCGGTTGACGGCCTGGGGATGGGTGAGCGCGATGAAGTCGTCGAGGTCGCCCTCGACCATCGCGCGGATGTGGCGGACCGTCACGTCGACGAGCACGCCGCGGTCGAGCCCCGTGGTCGCCGGCTGGGGCGCCCGGACGATGACGGGAGCGACCGCCGGAGCGGCCACGCTGGCCGACGCACCGGTGGCGGTGGTCGAGTTCCGCGAGGCAGTGGTGACCGTGGCCATGAGGTGATCTCCGATCCGTTTATTCAGTACAGCTGGCTGTATCCAAGGATGACAGTAGGCTGTATCGAATTCCATGGTCATCGGACATCGAGGCGGGTCGCGTGTACGACAACCGGTCACGCCAGGTGGCCGCGGGGCAGACCCGGCAGCGCGTCCTGGCTGCCGCCCGCGAGTCGTTCCTGACCCACGGTTATGCCGGGACCACGATCCGGGCGGTCGCGGCGGCGGCCGGCGTCTCGCAGGAGACCGTCTACAAGCGCTTCGAGGGAAAAGCCGGCCTACTCAAGGCGGTGTACGACGTCACCCTCGCCGGTGACGACGAGCCGATCAGTTTCGCGGACCGACCGGAGGCACAGGCGATGCGGGCGGCGGACGGCGCCCGGGACTCCGCCCGGGCGTACGCGGCGATGGCCGGCGCCGTGGCCGGCCGCATCGGCCAGCTGCTGGACATCGTGCTCAACACCCGCGGCGGCGACCCGGAACTCGAAGCGTTCGCCGCGACGATCGACCGGGAACGGCTGCTGGGAGCGACGGCCGCGGTCAGTCACTGGTCGAGCGTCGGCCTGCTCCGCGACGACCTGTCCGTGGACGCGGCCCGTGACGTGGTCTGGACGCTCATCTCACCGGCCGTCGACAGCATGCTGCGCCAGCGCGGCTGGAGCCGCACCGACTACCAGGACTGGCTGGCCCGCACGTTGCTGGCGACCGTGCTGCGCGACGAGGTCACCACCACGGCGGGCGACGCCGGGAGCTGACGCCGCCGGCCGCGGACGGCGTGCCGTCGTCCGGACGGACGCGGTGAGCTCACCCCGGATCGTTCGGGGCGTCGGCGGCCAGCGTGTCGAGTTCGGCGCTGGTGGGGTACCGGCCGGTGCGGACTGCGCGGTGGCGTCCGCGCGCAGCACCCCTGGGCCGGCGAGCCCTTCGCGGGCCAGGGTGTCCCGGGCCAGGCGGCCGGCGTCGTCGTCCGCGAGAAACGTCGCCAGGCGCACCTCGTCGCCCAGCGCCGCCAGGCCTCGCGCGACGTTCCCGCCGACCCCTGCGACGCCGAGGCGCAGCGGGGAGTGGGCGTAGCGCACCGGGCTGTAGTGCACCGGGAAACCCTCGACCGGGATCGTCTGCTGGACGTTCACCACACCGGCGACAACCACGGCGGCCACGGGTCCCAGCCTGCCATCCCCGTCTGCGGCGGTCCGGTACGAAGGCCGGACCGCCGCAGACGTCACCCACCGGCCGCTCGGTCGTTCGCGATCACCGATCGTTCGCGGCCACCGGGCGGAGAAGGCGTCAGGGGTTTCAGGAGGCGGCGGTTCCGCGGTAGCCGACCGGGCCCTCGCCGGGGAACTCGGCGGCACCCTGGAAACGCGCGCCGTCGTCGAAGAAGGTGATGTTCCCGTTGCCCTGCGGGCCTGACCAGCTCACCTGGGTACCGGTGGCCGGCCGGCCGGACTGCGGCACCACGCTGGAACGGCTGCCGATGACGATCTGCAGGTCGGCGTCCTTGCGCCAGTCGGCGTTCTGGCCGCCGTACTGAATCTCCGTGTTGTAAACAGCCATTTTTCTGCCTTTCGTTGTCACACGTCCGTTCCCCGGCCGAGCACTGATCGCGTCGACGTGGGGACCAACAACCCGGAGCAGCCCGATGTGCCGCCGCGGATTTCGTGCCGGCCAACCGGTGTCGCGGGGGCGCGGCGAAGAGCGGGATTGGTGGGCCGTTTCACGGAGGCTCCGATCCGAGCGGGAGCAGGTACACGACCGACTATCTGACAGCCGCGCCGCACCCGGCCATCACCGAGCGAAGTCGGGAGCGTCCGCCCCGAGAAGGCCGACCGGCCGCCGCGATCGTCCGTCACGCCACCGGGTCTTTGTGGTGTCAGAAACGACCAGGTGGGGTCCGGCCGGTGGTGCGAGCCGCGCGGGATCGCGTCAACCAGCCGGCGAGGCGAGGGCGGTGTCCGCAGGCCGGCCCGCCGGCCGGTTGACGCGCGGCGCGCGGTCGGCAAGCACGTACGGCGTCGCGCTGAAGACAGCACCCGCGTTCACCGGCGGGCACGACAGGAAAACCGGTCCATCTGTTGTGGACCGACGGCGCCGGATCCCGGTGTATTGCCGGCCGAAAAGGACGTCGCCGCGACACGCCCACCGGTTTTCGACAGAACTCGATCTTGAATCGAATGGATCTCCTGGTTATGTTCGGTCGCACCGCACGGTCGTCGGGTTTCGGAAGGCGTCACCTGCGTCGGTGCGAGGGAACCGCTCCCGCCGTTCTCCGGAACGCTGGAGGTAACGGAGACGGACGGCCGCCGCCGGCCGCCGTCTCGGGAATGTCGGAGACCACGGTCTGTCGATGCTTGGGGAGAACTCATGTCAACGTTGAGTCGTGTGCGTCTGGAGAACCTCGCCGCCGAGTACATGGAGCGGGAGTTCGACCGGGTGCCCCGGATGCGTGAACTACACGAAGGAACCTGGATCGAGCGCGACTACTACGTCCGTCACATCGTGGAGACGGTGCTGCGCATCCGCCTCAACAACGAGGTCGACACCTACGCGCTGTTCCGCGTCGGCTCGAAGGACGACTCGCTCGCCGCGAACCTCGCGAAGTACCTCGCCGAGGAGTTCGGCCACGAACACATGTTCACCCGCGACCTCGTCCGGTTCGGTTTCCCCGTCGAGCAGCTCGACCGGACACCGGTCTTTCCGTCGACCAACAAGCTGATGGGTTTCCTCCGGCTGGCGGCGGACAAGGAGGGCCCGGCGCCGACGACGGTGTGGGACTGGTTCGTGGAGTGGTACTCCGACCGCTACAACCAGATCATCACCACCAGGGCGGCCGAGGAGTTCGGCGCGGACCTCGTCCGCGGGTCGCAGACCCACATCGAGTTCGACACGACCCACGACCACGACGACCTGATGTTCCGGGTGGTCAGCCGGGCGGTGGAGACCTGGAGCACCGCGGCCACCGCCGAGAGCTATCTCGACACCTTCGTCTCCCTCATCGGCGACTACTTCGGTGAGCTCCACGCCGCGACGGCGCGAGACCAGGGCCAGGACCAGGACCGGGACCGCTCGTCCGCCCAGCTCGTGAGCTCCTGACATGTCCGGCGCACCGTTCACCGACCGGCCGCCGGTGACAGCCACCCCCGCGGCGACAGCGGGCCAGGGCCGGGGCCAGGACGGCCCCGGGACCGTCGTCGTCGTGGAGCCGATGTCGGCGGGGGAGGCACTCGTGAAAGCGGCCACGGACCTGGGGTTCGAGGTCGTGGTCGCGTCGTTCGACGCCGAGGACCGGACCCTGTCACCGTCGGTCCGGCGCGCCGGCACCGTCGTGCGGGTCGACACCAACGACGACCGCGCGCTCGACGACGCCGTCCTCACCGCGGTCGCCGGCCGGTGGGTGGCGGCGGTGCTGCCCGGGTTCGAGTTCTACGTCCCCGCCGCCGCCCGGCTCGCCGCCCGCCTGGGCCGGCCGACGCTGCCCGTCCGGGCCGCCGAGGCCTGCCGCGACAAGGAACTCATGCGCGGCGCCGTCGCCGCCGCGGGTCTGCGCGTGCCCCGCCACGCGGTGGCCGCGACGGCGGCGGAACTCGCCGCCGCCGCCGACCACGTCGGCTTCCCGTGCGTGGTCAAACCGACCCGTTCCGCGGGCAGTGTGCACGTCACCCGGGCGGACACCCTGGCCGACCTGCGCGCCGCCCACCGTCGGATGGTCGACGACCCGCGCCGTGACCTGGGCCGGGCACTCGACGGCCGGGTCCTCGTCGAGGAGTACATCGCCGGACCGGAGGTCAGCGCCGAAGGCTACGTCACCGACGGGCGGAGCACCGTCGTGGCGGTGACCCGCAAGATGCTCGGACCGGAGCCGTTCTTCGTCGAGACCGGGCATCTCGTGCCCGCCGACCTCCCGCCCCCGGCCCGCGCGGAGATCGACCGGTACGTCGCCGCCGTCACCGCCGCTCTCGGCGTCACCACCGGGCCGTTCCACTGCGAGCTGCGCCTCGCCGGCGGAGGGGACCCGGTACTGATCGAGCTCGGCGCGCGGCTGCCCGGCGACCACATCGTCGACCTGGTCGAGGCGGTGACGGGGGTTTCGCTGCCGCGGGCCGCCGTCGCCCTCGCCGCCGGTCTCGACGCCGACGTGGCCGTGCGCGCCCCGCAGGCCAAGCACGCGGGCATCCGGTTCTTCACCGCCCCCGGGCTGGCCAGCTACTCGTCGGTCCGCGGCCTGGACGCGGTGGGGCGCGAGCCCGGCGTGTGGGACGTCGCGGTCGCGGTCGCGCCGGGTGAGCCGATCGCGCCCCCGGAGGACTTCCGGTGCCGGCTCGGCCACGTGCTCTTCGTCGCGGACTCCGCCGCCGAGGCGGAGCAGCGCTGGCACCATCTCGGCGAGCAGGTGCGCTTTGACTAGGCCCAGCCCAGGGGCCGGGGCCGGGCCTGGATCCGATTCCGGCCGGATCCGCCCGGGCACCCCGGTTCACCTGGTCCTCAACCGGTTCGGTGACGAGTTCGGCGACTACGCGCGCTACACCCCGCCGGGCTGCCGGCTGGTGCACATCACGACCCCCGGCGGTCTGCCGGCCGTCGACGGCAGCCGGTTCAAACGTCCCGCGGACGCCGACGAGCCGCTGGAGATCGCCGTCGTGCCCGACACCCGGTTCGAGACCGTCCTGCCGGTGGCGGGGGAGCTGGCGGCCCGGTGGGGCCCGTTCGCCGGCGTCGCCGGCCTGTCGGAGTACGACCTGACCACCGCCGCCCGCCTGCGCGAACACCTGGACGTCCCCGGCGCCCGGCCCGCCTTCGTCCACCGTTTCCGGGACAAGCCGACGATGAAGGCGATGGTCGCCGCCGCCGGACTCGCCGTCCCCCGGTTCGTCGAACTCACCTCGGCGACGGACGTTGACGTCGTCGTGGAACGGCTCGGCCTGCCGCTGATCCTCAAACCACGTTCGGGGGCGGCGTCGGTGGGCGTGGTGAAGGTGCGCTCCCGGCTCGGGCTGCACGCCGCCCTGTCGGCCGTCGACCCGCCAGCGTCCAACCCGTCCGACCCCGGGACGGCCGGATCCGGGGCGGGGAGGTTCGAGGCGGCCGGGTTCGAGGCGGAGGAGTACGTCGACGGGCCGATCCTGCACGTCGACGGGGTCCGCCGCGGCGGACGGCTCCGTTTCGTGAGCGTGTCCGAGTACGTGCACACCTGCCTGGACTTCGTCGCGGGCGCGCCGCTGGGATCGGTCCTGCTCGACCCGGGACGGCGACGTGACCGTGCGGTCGCCTTCGCCGCCCGCTGCCTGGACGCGCTGGAACTGGCCGACGGCACGTTCCACCTCGAACTGATCGAACCGGCCGCGGGCGAACTCGTCTTCCTCGAGGTGGGTATGCGCTCCGGCGGCGCCGAGGTTCCGTTCCTGCACCGTGACCTGTTCGGCGTCGATCTCGTCGGTGAGGCGTTCCGCGCCGCGCTGGACCTGCCACCCCTCGGGCCTCTGCCGGCCCTCGGACGTCCGCCGGCCGGCGGGCCGCTGAGCGAGGGGCCCCGGGGGGAGGGGCCGGCGACCGGCCTCGCGGCGCCGTCCGGCGGGTGGCTGATCTTCCCGGAGCCACGGCCCTGGCCGAGCCGCCTGGTCAGCGTCACGTCGATGCGGCACCGGGTTCCCGAGATCGTCGCGGAGCGCATCCCCGTGCCGGGCCGGGTCTTCGACGGCACGGGCGGCTACGAGGACGTCGGCGGGAGCTTCCGACTGCTGGGACCGGACGAGGCGACCGTCCGCGCCGCGATCCTCAGGATCATCGACGGCTACCGGATCGTCACGGAACCACTGGTACCGGCGGGGCGGTCAGCACCGGCGGCCACAGCCGAACCGGCGACGGCGACGACGCCGGGGTCATCGCCGTCCCGGACCGTCGCCGCCGCCGGATGACGTGCGCACCATGACACCGGGCGACCACGACGACGGGGGGCGCGGGGGGCCGCTGCGGACCTACTTCGTGCTGCGCGCGGTGGGGGCGCTGGCGAACCAGCTGCTGCAGTTCGCCGTCCCCGTGCTGGTCTACGAGGCGACGGGAAGCGCGACCTGGTCCGGGGTGGCCCTGTTTGTGGAGTGGCTGCCCCGGCTGACCTCCCTGCCCCTGGCCGGCCCGCTGGTCGACCGTTTCTCGCTCCGGCGGGTCTACGTCGTCAGCGACGGGGTGCGGTGCGCGGCGGCCTGGCTCGTCGCGCTGCTCGTCACGGTCGACCCGTCGGCGTCACGGACCGGCCTGATCGTGCTGGCCCTGATCGCCGGGGCGTCGTTCGAGCAGTCGTTCGTCGCCGGCGAGAAAGCCATGCTGGTGCTGGTCGTCCCGGCGCGGATGCAGCGGGCGCAGTCGCTGCTCGGCGGGATCGACCAGGCCATGCTGCTGGCCGGGCCGGCGGTGGGCGCGGCGCTCCTGCCGGCCGGCCCGGCCGCGACCGTCACGGTGATCGCCACCCTGTTCACCGTCAGCCTGCTGCTGGCCCGCACCCTCCCGCGCACCGACCACCCCCCGGCGGATGGGGCCTCGGGTGTCGGCGGCGACGCGGCCGCCCCCGCGACGACGCTGCGTCTCGCCGACCTGCGGTCCGATCTCGCCGCCGGTGTCCGGCGGGTCTTCGGCTCGCCGGTGCTGCGGCTCGTCGTGGCCGTCGCCTTCACGGTGAACCTGGCCCTCGGCCTGCTGCTGGCCAGCGGCCCCGCGCTCGTCCAGACCTCCCACGGGCGCAGCGGCAGCGCCCTCGGAATCGTCTACCTGCTCGGCGGCCTCGCCTCGATGGCCGTACTCGCGGTGACCAGCCGGGTGATCAACCGGATGGGGCTGGTCGCGGTCGGCGTCTGTTCGGCCCTGCTCTCCCTCGCCGCGTGCACGGCGCTGGGTGTCGCACCGGGGTTCGGCTGGTTCGTGGTGCTGGCCGTCGCCTTCCTGACGGCCGAAAGCGTCTTCACGGTGTTCATCCGCGTGGTGCGGGCCCGCCTGGTCCCGGAGGCGGAGTTCGGCCGGGTCGTCGGCGTGGTCGTGCTGTTGAACCTGGCCTCGATGCCCCTGGCCGGCCTGCTGGTGGCCGCCGGCGCGGGGTTCCTGCCACTTCCGTGGCTCGTCACCGCCAGCGGGGGCGTCGCTCTGGTCGTCGGTGCGGGCCTGCTGTGGCGGCTGTGGCAGCTCATGCCGCAGACCCGGACCTCGGAGGCGGCCGCGGACCGTCGCTGGGTGGTCCACGCCCTCGAAACCGTCGCCTTCGAAACCGTCGCCCTTGAAACGGCTGTCGTCGACGGAACCGTCCTCGACAAGGCCGTCTGCGCACCCCAGCGGGAGACCACGTGAGCATCACGCACCCCCACGCCGGTTTCCGGCCCCGGGCGGACGTCGCCGTCCCCGTCCGGTTCGTGGTCGGCTCGGCCCGGGACACCCCGCTGCGCGTGGTTTTCCGGCCGGCCCGCCCGGAGGACCTGGCGGACGTCCACTCGATCTCCGACCCCCAGGCCGTCGAACCGTCCGCTGCCGCACCTTCCGCCGTCGGACGGATTCCCGTCCGGCGCGGCCCCGGTGACGTCGCCGACACGGCGGAGTTCCACGTCCTGACGGTGGACGACGTGGTGGTGGCGACCGTGGGCCTGCGACCGCTGACCCCGGAAGCAGCGGGAGCAGCGGGGACGGCGGGGACGGCGGAGCTGCACGACCTCTGGGTGGCGCGTGACTGGCGGCGACGCGGATTCGGTCGACTGCTGCTGGCCTGCGCCCTCACCCGGGCCGCGGCGGCCGGCTTCGACCAGGTCGTCCTGCTGCCCCGGGCAGCAGCCGGATGGTTCCACCGCCACGGCTTCACCCCGGTGGGCCTCGACGCCCTCCCGGCGGACCGCCGGGCGTTCCTCGGCGAGTCCCACGGCCCGGGTCTCCTCGGCCGCGGCAGCGAACCCGGCCATCCCGTGGACCTGCTGTCCCGGCTGTCGGACCTGCGGGTGACGTTCACCCGCTCGGGCCGGGAACTGCGCTGGGATCCGGCGGAGGACACGATTCTCCTGCTCGCCGACTCGGCCGGTGTCCAGCTCGACTCGATGTGCTGGAGCGGGGTGTGCGGCACCTGCCGGTCCACGCTGGTGTCCGGGACGGTCCACTACCTCTCGGACCCCACGTGCGACCTGGCCGAGGGGGAGATCCTCCCGTGCGTCACGGCCCCGGTCACCGACGTCGTCCTCGACGCCTGATGGGAGCTGCCGGGTCGGTGGTGGTGGCCGGTCGCTGGTCCGGCGTCATCGGATCCGACCTGGTCGCCCGTCAATTATGTGGCGGGGCGTGGCGATCTCTGCTCGGGTTGTCAGATGCGACAGCGTTACGACGATTTCGCTGACTGGTACGACGCTTATGCGACCCGGGGTGTGGGACTGCCGTTCGCCCGTGCCGCGGACCGCCTCCTGGCGAGGCTCCTCGGCCCCGGCCGCGGCCGTCTGTGCCTTGACCTGGGCTGCGGCGGCGGTGCGCACGCCCC